>NZ_JBSFET010000032.1:0-70071 GCF_053594575.1 Streptomyces sp. NPDC001880 | reverse complement strand
GGCGGGCCGCGGAACGCTCGGTTGAGCACCTCCTCGGCAGGCAGGACGAGCAGGGCTGGTGGAAGGGCGACCTCGCCACCAACGTCACGATGGACGCCGAGGACCTGCTGCTCCGTCAGTTCCTCGGAATCCAGGACCCGGCCACGGTCCAGGCGGCCGGCCGCTTCATCCGCGGCGAACAGCTGGGCGACGGCACCTGGGCCACGTTCCACGGCGGCCCCGGCGACCTCTCCACCACCATTGAGGCGTACGTGGCCCTGCGGCTGGCCGGGGACCGGCCTGACGAACCGCACATGGCCCGCGCCTCGGCCTGGATCAGGGAACAGGGCGGCGTCGCGGCCGGCCGGGTCTTCACCCGGATCTGGCTCGCCCTCTTCGGCTGGTGGAAGTGGGACGACCTGCCGGAACTCCCGCCCGAGCTGATGTTCTTTCCCAAGTGGGCCCCGCTCAACATCTACGACTTCGGCTGCTGGGCCCGCCAGACCATCGTGCCGCTCACCATCGTCTCGGCGAAGCGCCCGGTGCGCCCGGCCCCCTTCCCGCTCGACGAACTGCACACCGACCCGCGCAATCCGAACCCTCCCAGACGCCCCGCCCCGGCCGCGAGCTGGGACGGCGTGTTCCAGCGCCTGGACAAGGCGCTGCACGTCTACCAACGGATCGCGCCGCGCAAGCTGCGCCGGATCGCGATGAATTCGGCGGCCCGCTGGATCATCGAGCGCCAGGAGAACGACGGCTGCTGGGGCGGCATCCAGCCGCCCGCCGTGTACTCCGTCATCGCGCTCCACCTGCTCGGCTACGACCTGGAACACCCGGTGATGCGGGCCGGGCTCGAATCGCTCGACCGGTTCGCCGTGTGGCGCGAGGACGGCGCCCGGATGATCGAGGCCTGCCAGTCCCCGGTGTGGGACACCTGCCTCGCCACCATCGCGCTCGCCGACGCCGGGGTCCGCCCCGACCACCCGGCGCTCGTCAAGGCCGCGGACTGGATGCTCGGCGAGGAGATCGTCCGGCCAGGCGACTGGTCCGTGCGCCGCCCCCGGCTCAACCCGGGCGGCTGGGCCTTCGAGTTCCACAACGACAACTATCCGGACATCGACGACACCGCGGAGGTGGTCCTCGCGCTGCGCCGGGTCCGCCACCCGGACCGCGCGCGCGTCGAGGCCGCCATCAGGCGCGGAGTCCGCTGGAACGTCGGTATGCAGTCCCGCAACGGGGCCTGGGGCGCCTTCGACGCGGACAACACCAGCGCCTTCCCCAATCGGCTGCCGTTCTGCGACTTCGGCGAGGTCATCGACCCGCCGTCCGCCGATGTCACCGGGCACGTGGTGGAGATGCTCGCCGTCGAGGGGCGATCGGGCCACCGCGTCACCCGACGCGGTATCGAGTGGCTGCTCGCCGAACAGGAGGCGAGCGGTGCCTGGTTCGGCCGCTGGGGCGTCAACTACGTATACGGAACCGGGTCGGTGGTGCCCGCGCTGGTGGCCGCCGGGCTGCCCGTGACGCACCCGGCGATCCACCGCGCGGTCGGCTGGCTGGAGTCGGTGCAGAACGACGACGGCGGCTGGGGCGAGGACCTGCGCTCGTACCGGGAGGAGAAGTGGATCGGGCACGGCGCCTCGACCGCCTCCCAGACCGCCTGGGCCCTGCTCGCGCTGCTCGCCGCCGGACGCCGGGACAGCAGAGCCGTACAGCGGGGCGTGTCCTGGCTCACCGAGACGCAGCGGGCCGACGGCTCCTGGGACGAGCCGTACTTCACGGGCACCGGCTTCCCGTGGGACTTCTCCATCAACTACCACCTCTACCGTCAGGTGTTCCCGCTCACCGCTCTCGGGCGGTACGTGTACGGCGAACCGTTCGCCGACCGCACGGCCACCCGCAAGGGGGCCTGATGGCCGACGGGCCGGGCACGCCCGGCCCCGCGGCGACGCTGCTGATCGCCTGCGCGCTCGGCATCGAGCAGTTCGCCCTGCGCAGCGGCCGGGGCAGGGCCGGCGCCGCCTCTGGCCCGGTGACCGTACTCCGTACGGGCATGGGGCCCAGGGCCGCCGAAACGGCCGTCGCACGGGCGCTCGGCCAGGACCGGGCGCCCGGCACGGCGGTCCTCGCCTCCGGGTTCTGCGCCGGGCTGGTACCCGGAATGCACCCCGGGGACCTGGTGGTCGCCGACGAGACCCGGGAATCGGGGGACTCGACGGTCTGCACCGGTCACGGCCTGCTCGCCGAGGCCCTGGCCAGGTCGGTGCCCGGCCGCGCCGTCCACACCGGTCCGCTGACCGGCTCCGACCATGTCGTACGCGGACATGAGCGGGCCGGGCTGAGGGCCACCGGAGCGATCGCGGTGGACATGGAGTCCGCCGCCACTCTGCGCACCGCTCTGCGGTCCGGGCCCCGCCCGGTTGCCGCCGTACGGGTGGTCGTGGATGCCCCGGAGCATGAGCTCGTCCGCATCGGCACGATACGCGGTGGAATATCAGCTTTCCGGGTTCTCCGTGCCGTCCTGCCGGCTTTCTATGAATGGCACCGATCCTTGCTGCTCCCCAGGAGGTGAGCCAGATGGCCATGCCGCTCCGTCAGTCCATCAAGGTTGCGACGTACCTCATTGAACAGAAGCTCCGCAGGCGGGAGAAATTCCCGCTCATTGTGGAACTGGAGCCGTTGTACGCCTGCAATCTCGCGTGCGAGGGCTGCGGGAAGATCCAGCATCCGGCGGGCGTGCTCAAGCAGCGTATGCCGGTGGCCCAGGCCGTGGGTGCCGTGCTCGAATCGGGTGCCCCGATGGTTTCCATCGCGGGCGGCGAACCGCTGATGCATCCGCAGATCGACGAAATCGTCCGGCAGCTCGTGGAGCGGAGGAAATACGTCTTCCTGTGCACCAACGCCGTGCTGCTGCGAAAGAAGATCGAGAAATTCACGCCCTCGCCGTACTTCGCCTTCGCCGTGCACATCGACGGGCTGCGCGAACGGCACGACGAATCGGTTGCCAAGGAAGGTGTTTTCGACGAGGCAGTGGCGGCGATCAAGGAGGCCAAGCGGCGCGGCTTCCGGGTCACCACGAACTCCACTTTCTTCAACACCGACACCCCGCAGACCGTCATCGAGGTCCTCAACTACCTCAATGACGACCTCAAGGTCGACGAGATGATGATCTCGCCCGCCTACGCCTACGAGAAGGCGCCCGACCAGGAGCACTTCCTGGGTGTCGAGCAGACCCGTGAACTGTTCAAGAAGTCGTTCGCGGGCGGCAACCGTGCCCGCTGGCGGCTGAACCACTCGCCGCTCTTCCTGGACTTCCTCGAAGGCAAGGCGGACTTCCCGTGCACGGCCTGGGCCATTCCGAACTACTCGCTGTTCGGATGGCAGCGGCCCTGCTACCTGATGAGCGACGGCTACGTACCGACGTACCGTCAGCTCATCGAGGAGACCGACTGGGACAAGTACGGCCGGGGCAAGGATCCGCGCTGCGCCAACTGCATGGCGCACTGCGGCTACGAGCCCACCGCCGTGCTCGCCACCATGGGTTCGCTGAAGGAGTCCCTGCGCGCGGCGCGCGAGACCGTCTCCGGGAACGGGTGACGCCGTGACCGCCGGAGAGCCGGCCGAACCGGGTCTCCCGGGGCTGCCGGCCCGGCCGCTCAGGAACATGCCGGCGTCGAAGATCGTCGAGACGCTGATCGAAGAGGCCATGAAGATCGCCGAGGGCATGGGCGGGGCGGGGACGCCGTCGGGGGTTCCCACCGTCACCGTGAGCTGAAACAGAACCAGAGAGGGGCCCGAGCGTGACGATTCTGGAGAGCATCCGGGGGCCGCACGATCTCAAGGCGCTGCACGCGACACAACTCGGTGAACTCGCCGAAGAAATCAGGAAGTTCCTCATTCGGGCGGTGGCCAGGACCGGCGGTCATCTGGGGCCCAACCTCGGGGTGGTGGAGCTCTCCGTCGCCCTGCACCGCACCTTCGACTCGCCCGCGGACCGCATTCTCTGGGACACCGGCCACCAGAGCTATGTGCACAAACTGCTCACCGGACGGCAGGACTTCTCCAAGCTGCGCGGCAAAGGGGGCCTGTCCGGATACCCGTCCCGGGAGGAGTCGGCGCACGACGTCATCGAGAACTCGCACGCCTCGACCGTCCTCGGCTGGGCCGACGGCATCGCCAAGGCCCAACAGGTGCTGGGACGGACCGACCACGTCGTGGCCGTCATCGGTGACGGGGCCCTCACCGGCGGGATGGCCTGGGAGGCGCTCAACAACATCGCCGCCGCGCGCGACCGGCCACTGATCATCGTGGTGAACGACAACGAGCGCTCCTATGCCCCCACGATCGGCGGACTTGCCGACCACCTCGCCACCCTCCGTACCACCGACGGATACGAGCGCTTCCTCTCCTGGGGCAAGGAGGTGCTCCAGCAGACGCCCGTCATCGGACAGCCGCTGTACGAGTCGCTGCACGGCGCGAAGAAGGGGTTCAAGGACGCCTTTGCCCCGCAGGGCATGTTCGAGGACCTCGGGCTCAAGTACCTCGGGCCGATCGACGGCCATGACATCGCGGCCGTCGAATCCGCCCTGCACCGGGCGAAACGCTTTCACGGCCCGGTGCTGGTGCACTGCCTCACCGAGAAGGGCCGGGGCTACCAGCCCGCGCTCCGGGACGAGGCCGACCGCTTCCACGCCGTCGGCGCGATGGACCCACTGACCTGCGCGCCGCTCGTCCCGGCCGACGGGCCCTCCTGGACCTCGGTGTTCGAGGACGAGATCGCCGCGATCGGCGCGGAGCGACCGGACGTCGTGGCCATCACGGCGGCGATGCTGCACCCCGTCGGACTGACCAAGTTCGCCGAGGCGTTCCCCGACCGGGTCTGGGACGTCGGCATCGCCGAGCAGCACGCCGCCGTGTCCGCGGCCGGACTGGCCACCGGCGGCCTGCACCCGGTCGTCGCCGTCTACGCCACCTTCCTCAACCGGGCGTTCGACCAACTGCTGATGGATGTCGCGCTGCACCGGTGCGGGGTGACCTTCGTCCTCGACCGGGCCGGCGTCACCGGACCCGACGGGGCCTCGCACAACGGCATCTGGGACATGTCCGTGCTCCAGGTCGTCCCCGGGCTGCGGATCGCCGCCCCGCGCGACGCGGGCGAACTTCGCGCACAGCTCCGCGAGGCCGTCGACGTCGACGACGCGCCCACCGTGATCCGGTTCCCCAAGGAGCCGGTGGGAGAGCCGGTTCTGTCGGCCGGCCGGATCGGCGGTATGGACGTGCTGCACCGGGCGCAGGACCCCGATGTGCTGCTCGTCGCCGTCGGCGTGATGGCCCCGGTCTGTCTGCAGGCCGCCGATCTGCTGGGCGGGGCCGGGCTGCGCTGCACCGTCGTCGACCCCCGCTGGGTCAAGCCGGTCGACGAGGAACTGCCCCCGCTCGCCGCCCGGCACCGGCTGGTCGCCGTCGTCGAGGACAACAGCCGTGCAGGGGGAGTGGGGTCGGCGGTCGGGCAGGCTCTGCGGGACGCCGGGGTCGACGTACCGCTGCGGACCTTCGGCATCCCCGAGCAGTTCCTCGCGCACGGCAAGCGTGCCGAGGTGCTGGCCGACATCGGGCTCACCCCGGTCGAGATCGCCGGACGGATCAGCGCAGCACTGGCCGCCAAGGAGGCGGCGAGGAGGACCGAGGAGATCGGGGAATGAAGGACGACGGGCCCAAGGGCTTCGACCTCGCGCGGCTCCTCGCGGAGCGTGGCGCCGAACGCTACGAGCTGCACACGAAGCACCTCAACCACCAGCTGCCCCGGATGCTCCGCACCATCGGCTTCGACAAGATCTACGAACGGGCCGAGGGCGCACATTTCTGGGACGCGGACGGCAACGACTACCTCGACATGCTCGCCGGATTCGGCGTGATGGGCCTCGGACGGCACCACCCCGTCGTACGCAAGGCCCTGCACGACGTCCTGGACGCCTCGCTCGCCGACCTCACCCGCTTCGACTGCCAGCCGCTGCCCGGACTGCTGGCCGAGAAGCTGCTCGCGCACAGCCCGCACCTGGACCGGGTCTTCTTCGGCAACAGCGGCACGGAGGCGGTCGAGACGGCCCTGAAGTTCGCCCGTTACGCCACCGGCAGGCCCAGGATCCTCTACTGCACCCACGCCTTCCACGGGCTGACGACCGGCTCCCTCTCGGTCAACGGGGAGGACGGCTTCCGGGACGGCTTCGCCCCCCTGCTGCCGGACACCGCCATCGCACTCGGCGACCTCGACGCGCTGCGGCGCGAGTTGCAGCGCGGTGACGTGGCGGCACTGGTCGTCGAGCCGATCCAGGGCAAGGGCGTCCACGCCGCGCCCCCCGGCTTCCTGCGGGACGCGCAGGAGCTGCTGCACAAGCACAAGGCCCTGCTCATCGCCGACGAGGTGCAGACCGGTCTCGGCCGGACCGGCGACTTCTACGCGTACCAGCACGAGGAGGGCGTCGAGCCCGATCTGGTCTGCGTCGCCAAGGCCCTCTCCGGCGGCTATGTGCCGGTCGGGGCGACCCTGGGCAAGGACTGGATCTTCCGGCGCGTCTACTCGTCGATGGACCGGGTGCTGGTCCACTCCGCGAGCTTCGGCTCCAACGCCCAGGCGATGGCGGCCGGGCTCGCGGTCCTCACGGTGATGCAGGACGAGGAAACCGTCGCCCACGCACGCCGCACCGGTGAGCTGCTGCGTGACCGGCTGGCCGCACTGGTCGACCGCTACGAGCTGCTGCACGAGGTGCGCGGGCGCGGGCTGATGATCGGCATCGAGTTCGGCCGTCCCTCCTCGCTCAAGCTGCGCAGCCGCTGGGCCATGCTGCAGGCGGCCCGCAAGGGGCTCTTCGCGCAGATGGTGGTGGTGCCGCTGCTCCAGAAGCACCGCATCCTCACCCAGGTCTCGGGCGACCATCTGGAAGTGATCAAGCTGATTCCGCCCCTGGTGATCGACGATTCGGACATCGACCGGTTCGTCACGGCGTTCACCGCTGTGATGGACGACGCACACAGCGGCGGTGGGCTGATGTGGGACTTCGGCAGGACACTGGTGAAGCAGGCGGTGGCCAACCGCTGACTGCTTTTGCCTGAGGGGTAAGTTATTTGCCTCTCAGGCAGGATCCTGGCCCAATAGGTACATGAATCCTCCAGACGGAGGGGTGGCCGATGAGCTGCCCGGAGTCGCGCCACGCCTGCGCGATCTGCGCCGGAGCCGTGGTCTCACCCTGGAGACCGCCGCTCAGCGGGCCGGGCTCTCACCCGCCCATCTCTCCCGGCTCGAAACGGGTCGCCGCCAGCCTTCGCTGCCGATGCTCCTCGGTCTTGCCAGGATCTACGGTACGACGGTCTCCGAGCTGCTCGGCGAGACACCCCCGGAACGTGACGCGATCATCCGCGGCGGGAAGTTCGACGGGGTCGAGGCGGACGGCTGGATGTACCGGCAGGCAGGCGGTTCCGGCCGGGCGATGCAGGCGCTCCGCGTCCGGGTTCCGCAGGCCGCGGAGCGCGATCTCGTGCGTGTCCATCCCGGCGAGGAATGGCTGTACGTGCTCGCCGGGCACCTGAGGGTCTGGCTCGGGGAGACGGTGCATGATCTCGCCCCCGGTGACAGCGCGCACTTCGACTCGCTCACCCCGCACCGGATCACTGCCGTCGATCGCGACGGCGCCGAGCTGCTCTTCGTCCACACCCTGCTGCAGAGCCCCGCTGCCGAGCTGTGTCTCGGCAGCGGCATCCACCGCCGCTGAGACCGGTCTCCGGTCGCCAGAGAGGAACCGTCATGTCCGATTCGGAGAACTTCGACCCGCTCGGGTCGACCAAGAAGTACGAGGCACAGGAGCGGAAGTTTCCGCGCGGCGTGGTGATCCGGCTGTTCGCCTACCTCATCGCCGGACACATCGTCGCGTTCTTCCTCTACCTGCTCTTCGCGGTGGCCGGCAAGGGCTGACCACCGCGACCGGGCGGCCCCGGCTACGCCTCTTCGAGGAGTCGGTCGCGCAGCCGCTCACGGGTCTCGGGGGTGAGCCCCAGGCCCTCGGAGAAGTAGCGCTCCGCGCTGCCCCAGGTCTCGTCGATGGTGGCGAACGCCGCGGCGAGGTACTCGGCATGGGCGCCGAATAGCGGATTCAGCAGTTCCATCACCTCGGCCGACATGCCGTCCGCCGAGGTGTCGCTGCGGCGCACCTTGTAGCGGCGGTGGGCGTCGTTGGACTTGAGGTAGTCGGCCTCGATGGCATCGGGCTCGACGCCGACGGCGAGCAGGGACACCGCGATCGACAGACCGGCCCGGTCCTTGCCCGCCGCACAGTGCATCAGGGCGGGCACGCTGTCCTCGGCCAGGGCGTGCAGGACCCGGCTGTGCTCGGCGGTGCGGTCCCGGATGATCGAGCGGTACGAGGCGATCATCCGGTTCGTTCCCTTGCCGTCGCCGAGGATCGAGCGCAGCTGTTCGATGTCGCCGTCGCGGACCATGTGCCAGAACTCCGCGCCGTCGGCCGGGTCGGAGAGCGGGATGCTCACATTCCGTACGCCGGGCAGCTCCACGTCCAGCCCGTCGAGCCGGCGGTCGGCGGCGTTGCGGAAGTCGAAGATCGTGTGCAGACCGAGGGTGCTGAGGAAGGAGGCGTCCTCGGCGGTGGCGTGTGCCAGGTGACCACTGCGGAAAAGCCGCCCGTGCCGCACCCGCCGGCTGTCCACGGTGGGCAGCCCACCCACATCGCGGAAGTTGCGGACACCCGCCAGTTCGGGCTCCGCCGACGGTACCTGCGGCAATTGCTGCGTCACAGCGACTCCTGGGGTGTCCGGTGCCGACGCGGGTCGTCGGCAAGGTGACTTCCGCGACGATACGACATTGGTTCCTCAGGCAATCATCTCGGCCTTGCCCTGTCGATACCCGGGTGAACTCCGGTGCTCCGGTGGCGAATCCGCCCGGTGAATTCCTTGTGAGTCCGTTGCCCATGCCTCACTGATGGTCGATGATGTGCGGAACTGTTGGAATGTGGGGTGCGATGATCGAGACGGGTAACACCGGCCGGACCTGGCTGCTCACCGGGGCGTGCAGCAGCTACGCACTGCGACTGACCGAGCAGGACGAGCTGGTCCATCTGCACTGGGGGCCGAAGATCTCCCTCGCGGCGGCCGCGGCGCTGGCCGCGGCGCCGGAACTCCCCGCCAGGGCCTTCGAGTCCCACCTCGACGGCCGGGAGGAGTATCCGGTGGAGGGCGGCCCCCGGTTCGTCCGCCCGGCGCTCTCGGTGCGTACCCCCGAGGTCCGGGGTACCGAGTGGGCCTTCGTCGCCGCCTCGGTGGAAGGGGACGAGCTGCGGATCGGCCTCACCGACGCCGTGCACCGGCTCGCACTCACCCTGCACTACCGGATGCGGGACGACTCCGATGTCGTGGAGCGCTGGGCCACCGTCGCCCATGCCGGACCGGACGGCCCGCCGCTGGAACTGCTGCGCGCCGACGCGGCCACCTGGTCGCTCCCGGCCCGCGACGGCTGGCGGCTCAGCCGGCTGCACGGGCGCTGGGCGGCGGAGTCGCGGCTGGCGCGGGCGGAGCTGATCCACGGCGAGAGTGTCGTCTCCAGTCGGCGCGGACATACCGGCCACCAGTACCTGCCCTGGGTCGCCCTGGATGCCGACGGCACGGCGACCGAGGAGAGCGGCGAGGTGTACGGCTGTGCGCTCGGCTGGTCCGGCTCGTGGCGGATCTCCGTGCAGCGGCTGCCCGACGGGCTCGTACAGATCACCGGCGGCGCCGGCTACGACGACTCCGGACTGCTGCGGCTCGCGCCGGGGGAGTCGTACACCACACCCGTGTTCGCCGGGCTGTGGAGCGGCCAGGGGTTCGGCGGGGCGAGCCGCGCCTGGCACGCCTGGCAGCTGGCCCATGTGATCCCGGACGCGGAGAAGGCGCGGCCGGTGCTCTACAACTCCTGGGAGGCGACGGGCTTCGACATCTCGCTGGACCAGCAGCGCGTCCTCGCCGAGCGCGCCGCCGCGATGGGTGTCGAGCTGTTCGTGGTGGATGACGCGTGGTTCGGGCAGCGGACCAGCGACCGGGCCGGGCTCGGCGACTGGACGCCGAATCCGGACCGCTTCCCCGGCGGGCTGAAGCCGCTCGCCGACGAAGTGCACGGGCTCGGCATGCAGTTCGGAATCTGGGTCGAGCCGGAAATGGTCAATGCCGACAGCGATCTCTACCGCGCGCACCCCGACTGGGTGCAGCACTTTCCCGAGCGGGCGCGGACGGAGTACCGCAACCAGCTGGTGCTCAATCTGGCCCGTCCCGATGTCCGGGAATATCTCTGGGAGCAGCTGGACACGCTGCTCTCCAATACGCCCGTCGACTATGTGAAGTGGGATTTCAACCGCTGCTTCACCGATGCGGGCTGGCCGGGCGAGGAGTACCCGCAGAAGCTCTGGATCGAGCATGTGGATGCCCTGTACGCGCTGATCGACCGGCTCAGGGCCGCACATCCCGCAGTCGCGTTCGAGTCCTGCTCGGGCGGTGGCGGCCGGATCGACCTGGGGATCCTGTCCCGTACGGACCAGGTGTGGACCTCCGACAACACCGACCCGCTCGACCGTCTCGCCATCCAGGAGGGTTTCGGGCACATCCATCCGGCCCGGGTGATGGCCGCCTGGGTCACCGACAGCCCGAACGAGCAGCTCAACGGCAGGGTCAGCTCGCTGCGCTTCCGTTTCGTGAGCGCCATGGCCGGTGTGCTCGGGGTCGGCGGGGACCTCACCGAATGGAGCGAGGAGGAGCTGGCCGAGGCGCGGACCTGGGTGGAGCTCTACAAGGAGATCCGGCCGGTCGTGCAGCACGGCGCGCTGTACCGGCTGCGTGAGCCGCGCGGCGGGCTCAGCGCGGTGCAGTACGTCCACGGTGAGGAGGCCGTGGTCCTGATGTGGCTGGAGAAGCAGCGGTACGGGGAGCGGCCCCCGGCCCTGCGGCTGCGCGGGCTCGACCCCGCGGCGACCTACGCCTGCCTGGACACGGGGGCGGTGCACCACGGTTCGGTACTCCTGCACCAGGGGCTGGACACCGGACTTCGGGGAGACCTCGACGCGCGGGTGCTGCGCCTGCGGAGAGGGTGACAAAACGGGCATATCCGTAATGCGGTCTTTTGCCTTAACTTCGTCCGGTTGTACGGGAGATGGTCGCTGCCTCGTGAGCGGGATCATATCCGTGACGGTGTGTGGCGACAGGGGAGTCGGGTATTCCGTGTGCCGTGCGGAAAGTCAAGATCCGTAATCCACGGAGTGTGACCGGAATTCCACGCCGATTTCCTCGGCGTGGAATCCGGAATGGAACCCGAGGCTTGTTCTCGCCGTCCGGACTCGCTTACGGTCACCGTCAATCCGGGCGGACCGCCTAATCCTGCCGCCGCCTGGAATTCGTATCCACTCATCGCGTGGCAGGAGCGGGGGAACCAGGTAAGCCGCCGACCGGAGATATCCGGCCGGCTCGGGGTGAAGTCGCGCTCAGCGCGGCCGGGCATCTCCAGCCCGAACCCGACAGCTCACCTCGCAGGCGCCGGAGAGGAAGAACGTCATGCCCATTTCGGGTAAGCACCGCCGTCCGAAGATCGGTCCCGTTGCCCGTGGCGTCGCCGCCGTCAGCGCCGGCGGCGCCATCGTCGCACTGCCACTGCTCGGCGCCACCGGTGCCTACGCCGTGGAGCAGGCCGCCCCGGCCGCCGCCCCGCAGTCGGCCGCCGTCACCACGCACGCCCAGCCGGTCGCCCAGAAGCAGGACGCCACCACGACGTACTCCGTGGTCTCCGGCGACTACCTGTCGAAGATCGCCGCCGAGCACAACGTCAAGGGCGGCTGGCAGAAGCTGTACCAGGACAACCGCCAGGTCGTCGGCGAGGACCCGAGCCTGATCTTCCCGGGCATGAAGCTGACCCTCGGCGCCAAGTCGGCCGGCAACGCCGCGCCCACCGGCGCCGGCGCCGGCGCCGGCGCCGCCCTCCCGTCGAAGGCGCCTTCCGCCGCCGCGTCGGCCGCTGAGAAGTCCGCCCCGTCCAAGTCCGTGACCGCCGCCCCGGAGACCAAGGCCCCGGCCTCCGCCCCGGCCGCCAAGAGCAGCAGCTCCGGCTACGCCCACCCGGTCCCCGGCAACCACACCACCAACTACCGGGCCTCCGGCTCCAACTGGTCCAGTGGCAGCCACACCGGCATCGACTTCCCCGTCGCCACCGGCACCAGCGTGAAGGCCATCACCTCCGGCACCGTCGTCTCCGCGGGCTGGGGCGGCGCGTACGGCAACCAGGTCGTCATCAAGCACGCCGACGGCCACTACTCGCAGTACGGCCACCTGTCCTCCCTCTCCGTCTCGGTGGGCCAGAGCGTGGGCATCGGTCAGCAGGTCGGCCTCTCCGGAGCCACCGGCAACGCCACCGGCCCGCACCTGCACTTCGAGGTCCGCACCGGCCCGGCGTACGGCTCGGACATCGACCCGATCGCCTTCCTGGCCTCGCACGGCATCTACGTCTGAGCCGAACGGCCGGGCGGCTGAGCAACACAGAAGGGGCGGTGCGCGGCGGCGCACCGCCCCTTCGGCTGACACCGACCGGCAATCGGAAGGCGACGCCGCCCCCATTGCCGGTCGGCCTTATTCCTCCTTTGCCAAAACCTGACCGGGTGGTCTATCTCACCACCCGTCAACCCCTTATTACGGTCGCGTAGGTCACATTCGGCGGTGCAGGATGAGCGTTTGTGGCAGACGATTCGAGAAAAAATCAACGTGGCGTCATCAACCGACAGGGCGTCATCGAGTCGTACGCGGCGATTGGCGACAGCTTCACCGAAGGAGTCGGCGACCCCGGCCCGGACGGGACCTTCGTCGGCTGGGCGGACCGTTTCGCGGTACTTCTCGCGGACCAGCTCCCGGACCCCGAAGCGGCGACGGGCAGCGAGGGCTCCGAGCACGGCAATTTCAGGTACGCCAATCTCGCCGTACGAGGACGCCTCCTCGACCAGATCGTCGAGGAGCAGGTGCCGCGCGCCAAGGAACTCGCCCCCGACCTGGTGAGCTTCTGCGCGGGCGGCAACGACATCATCCGGCCGGGCACCGACCCCGACGACGTGGCCGAGCGCTTCGAGCGCGCCGTCGCCGAGCTGACCGGGGCGGTCGGCACAGTCATGGTCACCACCGGCTTCGACACCCGCGGTGTTCCCGTGCTGCGCCATCTGCGCGGCAAGATCGCCACGTACACCGCCCATGTGCGGGCCATCGCCGACCGCTACGACTGCCCGGTCCTCGACCTGTGGTCGCTGCGCTCCGTCCAGGACCGGCGCGCCTGGGACGACGACCGGCTCCATCTGTCGCCCGAGGGACACACCAGGGTCGCGCTGCGCGCCGCCCAGGTCCTCGGCATCGACGTGCCGGCCGACCCCGACCAGGAATGGCCCCCGCAGGCGCAGCGCGGCACCCTCGAAGTGCGGCGCGACGACATCCACTGGGCGCGCGAGTACCTGGTCCCGTGGATCGGCCGGCGGCTGCGCGGCGAATCCTCCGGCGACCACGTCGAGGCGAAGCGGCCGGACCTCCTGCCGCTCTAGGGTCTCTCGTCCGGATCGAGCCCGGCGCGATCCAAACGAACAGTCCCAGTCCCCGTCCGCACAGTCCCGCCGGACGTGTCCGAAACTCAGGCACGTCCGGCGAGCAGCGGGGGCGGCGACGCAGGTATCCGCTCCAGCACACCGCCCGCGAAGACGTCGTACAACGGCAGCGTCTCCAGATGCACATAGCCGATGTGGCAGTCGCAGACCGCCAGCGGACAGGCGCGCGGACCGAGGGCCCGGCGGTAGCTCCCGTCGTAGAGATTGCCGAGCTCGGCCGGGACGAAATGGCAGCGCCGCACGGTGCCGTCACCGTCCACCGAGATGACCGACTCACCCGTCCTGCAGGGCAGCCCGGCCGACCGGTGCGGATGGCGGCTGTACGGGAAGAGCGGGTCGATGGCCGTCCAGCGGTCCGCCTCCTCGTCCGTGTAGGTGTGGCCCTCCGCCGCGTTCACCCAGAGATAGACCTCCTCCGGCAGCGCGGCGCGCAGCCGCCGCGCCTCGTCGAGATGGTCGTCGAGCCCGACGACACCGACACTGTGCCGGATGCCGAGCGCGGTCAGCTCCCGGCACTTGGTGAGGAACCGCTCGTACGGCGTCTGCCCCGGGTGGTACGTGCACCACAGCGCGATCTTCTGGCGGCCCGCCTCACCGGCCTCGGCCAGCCACCCCGTACGGCTGCTGATGTTGGTCTGGATCGCGACCCGGCGGATGTGCGGCAGCTGCGCCAGCTCGACCAGCGCACGGCGGTACCAGGAGCGGACAAGCCCCTCGCCCCACGGCGTGAAGAGCACCGAGACCCGGTCACCGGTCTGCGCCGCGGCCCACGCCGTGAACCGCTCCAGCGCGGCACGGTCGGCCCGCAGCTGCTCCCGGCTGTCGCGCCGCTTGGCGAACGGGCAGTACGGACAGTCGTAGTCGCACGACGCGAGCGGGCCGCGGTAGAGGATCGTCAGGTCCACGGGCACGCTCACTTCAGCTCGTACGCGGCCATCGCGGCCCGCACATCGGGGGAGAACAGCTCCGGTCCCAGCGCGTCGGAGTGGGCCAGGCCCTCGGGGGAGAGCCGCAGCAGCCCGGACGCCCCGGCCGACGCGTCGAGCCAGCCGCGCGTCTCGAACCGGGCCAGCTCAAGGGGGAAGTCGTCGGCCGGCGAGGTGCCGAACCGCTCCCGGTAGTCGGCCAGTCGCAGCCCCTCCGCCTGGAGGACCGACTGCAGGAGGTGACGCCGGCGCGCCTCGTCGCCGGCGACGTACCGCCCGACCTCCGCGCGGGAGAAGTCCTCGGTGGCCGCGTAGCCGTCGATGATCGCCCGTACCTCCCGCATCTCCACCGCGTAGTCGAAGGAATAGTGCAGCTTCGTGGTGTACGAGCGGGCACCGCATCCCAGGCCGATCATGCCGTCGGTCTGGCACGCGTAGTCGTCGGGGCCGTCCGTCCGCGGGGTGTCGGCGCGGCGGAACATCCGCATCGAAACCTGCTCGTAGCCGTGGGCCAGGAGATGGTCCCGGCCCGCGCGATACAGCCGCAGCCGCTGCTCGTCCCAGGCCGCGTCCGCCGACGCCCCGCCGTCCGCGTCGAGCCGGCCGAGACCGGTCAGCGGGCGCACGTACAGCGGGTAGAGGTACAGCTCCTCCGGACGCCAGCCGAGCGCCGCGTCCAGCGAGGTGAGCCAGCTTTCCTCGGTCTGCCCGTCGATGCCGTAGATCAGATCGATGTTGAGGACCGGGACGCGGGCATCGCGTATCCGGTCCAGCGCCGCCTCCACGTCGGCCCGCCGCTGCGGGCGCACCGCGGCACGCGCCTCCGCCTCGACGAAGCTCTGCACCCCGATGCTGACCCTGGTCGTACCGCGGTCGGCCAGGACGGCCAGCCGGTCGGCCGTCGCGGTCGAGGGCGACGTCTCGACCGACAACGGGACGGCCCGCAGATCGGCGCCCATCCGCTTCTCCGCGATGTCGCAGAGCCGCTCCAGCTCCGCCGCGGTCAGGAACGTGGGCGTACCCCCGCCGAAGGCGGCCGCGGCGAAACGCACCGGCTCCTCGTCGCCCAGCGCCTCCCGGACCGCGGTGGCCTGCCGGTCCAGCGCGTCGAGATACCGGGTCGTCAGCTCGCCCGGTGCGCCGATCCGGGTGAAGAGATTGCAGAAGCCGCAGCGGACCTCGCAGAACGGTATGTGCAGATACAGCGAGAGCGCGTCCTTGCGCTCGGCTGCCCACAGCTCGCGCAGCGCCGGCCGGCCGACGAGCGGCCGGTAGGCGGTCTTGTGCGGATAGGCGTAGACATAGCTCTGATACGGCCGGGTGGCCGGCGCGACGGTCGTGGTGATCATGGTGCGATGGCCCCCGGTTCCAGGAAGAAGTGCGCGTACGGAACGGTCCAGACGGACTCGTGGCCGAGCCGGTGACCGGTGTAGCCGTCGTCCCCGTACGCCGTGCCGTGGTCCGAGCAGACGATGGCGAAACAGCGACGGCGGCTGCTGGCGGCGGCGAAAAGCCTGCCGATATGGGCGTCGACGTACTCCAGGGCCGCGGCGTGCGTGTCGCGGGAGTCGCCCGCCTCGCGAGTGGCGCCCGGCCGGTGGAACCAGTTGGGCTGATGGAGGGCGGACACATTGACGAAGAGGAACAGCCGCTGCTCCTCGGGGAGCCCGGCGACGACCTCCTCGGCACGGGCCACCTGTGCCTCGAAGGAGATGGGAGACGCCACGCCGAACTCCGGCTCCCAGTGGCTCTCCTGGAACATGCCGGGCAGCACGGAGCCGAGCGGCGCCTGCTTGTTGAAGAAGCCGACACCGCCGATGCACACCGTGCGGTAGCCCACGCGGGCAAGACCGGAGAGCAGATCCGGCGTGTCGAAGACGAAGGTGCCCGAGGCGGTGGACTCACTGCCCGCGAACCGCGCCGCGAACAGCCGGGGGTGCGGCCCCTGGCCCGCCGGGGTGGGCAGGAATCCGGCGAAGATCGCCTGGTGGGAGGCGTAGGTGAAGCTTCCCGGTGCATGCCGCTTCTCCCAGACGCCGCCCGGCAGATGGCGCGCCAGATGTGGGATGCGGCCCGCGGCGGCGAGTTCCGCCGCCACGTCGTGGCGCAGGGTGTCGAGGGTGACGAGCAGCAGATCGTGGCTGCCCACGATCTCGCTCATGTCCGGGTTCCGGGCGTCCATGGGGGCGCGCGGGGTGTCAGGCAGTGGCGGTTGCACGGTGGTTCCTTGCTGTGTTCATTACGGCGGCGACCTGCGCCGCATAGGTGTCCAGGCCCTCGGCGCCGCTGCCCGGAAGACCGGTCAGCCGCGGCAGGAGGTCACCGAAGGCGTTGACCTCGCCGACGGCGAAGCGCCGCCAGCCGGTCGCGGGCAGCAGATCGACGCCCACACACAGGGTGTCCGGGAAACACTCCGCGGCCCGTTCGCACGTGGCCAGGGCCTCGCTCCAGCTGCCGCCCGCCGCTTCGACGGCAGCGCGGACCTCGTCGAGATCCCCGCGCTCGCCGCCGAGATGGAGGTTGGTCATGGGGGAGCGGCTGGTGCGCACCACGGCGTGGGTGGCCCGGCCCGCCACCACCACGACCCGCAGATCCGTCGCCCGGCCCAGCCGGGTGGCCTTGGGCAGCCAGCGCTCGATGTGCAGCCCGTCCGGTGCGAGCGCGTCCACGAGCGCCGCGACCTCCCGCTCCGTCGTGACGCGCCGCACCCGCAAGGAGTTGAAGAGCCGGCCCGACGCGTCCCGCTCCACCGATGTGGTGGCTCTGACCCGGCCGGGCCCGGCCGTTTCCACCGCCAGGACCCCCGAGGCGGACGAGCCGTGCGCGAGCTTCACGAACACCCTGGGCAGGCCGTGGTCCGCCATCCGCTCCCGGACGTCCGCCCAGTTCCGCACCACGGGCGCTGCCGCGCCCGAGGTCGGCGAGGCCGGGACCGGCACCCCGGCGCCGTCCAGCACGGCATGGCAGAGCCGCTTGTCGAACAGCACCGCCACATCGCCGGGATCGTCGAGCAGCACGGCACCGGCAGCGGCCGCCGCGCGCGCCACCTCCCGCACGGCCGCGGTGAAACGGGCGTACCAGAGTGCCGTCCCCTCGACCCGGGTCGGATCCCCGACCGCGCGGAGCCGCCGCTCCAGCTCGGCGTCCTCACCGGGGGAGTCCATCCGGACGGTCTCGCCGGGCAGGAAGCCGGCCTCGCCGTGCAGGACATCGAGCCAGGACACGACACGCACCGCCGGCAGCCCGGCTCCGCGCACGGCGTCCTGGAAGAGCGTGACCCGGCGGTTGCCGGGCACACCCACGACGGCGAAGCGCGGCAGCGGGCCGGCCGTACTACTCGCCGACAGCGACATAGCGGTCGATGTCCTCTTCCGGATCCCAGTACTCGACCTCGTCGATCTCGACGTTCACCCGGTCCGGACCGAGGCGGTCCCTCAGGCGGTCCACCAACGGGTCGCTCATGTAGTGGTGGTGAAGATCCAGCGAGGTCAGGTGGGTGAGCGGCTGGCCCGAGAGCAGCGCTTCGGCGCCTTCGTCCCCCAGGGTCCCCATCGAGAGGGAGAGCGTCTCCAGCTGGGCGACGACCGGGGCGGAGGCCACGGCGGCCGCTATCTCGTCCTGGATCTCGCTGTTCTGCAGCCCCAGATGGCGCAGGGCGGGGAACGTCGCGCCGGACAGCAGCGGGGCGAGGTCCTCGACCTCGGTGTCACCGCCGTACTCGGTGACGCCGAGCCAGAGGTCGAGGCGCTCCAGCGCGGGCAGCTCGGAGGCGCCGATCGCCCGCACGATCTCGGACGGAAGCCCGCCGGACTCGAACCGCAGCGACTTGAGCGACTTGTGCCGCACCGGCCGCAGACCGAGCGAAGGCCGGTCGGAGACCGGCTCTCCGCAGCCGCGAACCGTCAGCTCCTCCAACTGGCCGAAAGCTTCGACCACCGGCGTCACGTCGCACATCTCCAGCCACGACACCTCGCACTCCTCGCTGACGACGTCGGCGAGGAAGAGCGCCCGCAGGGCCGGGAAACGGTCGGCATGACCGACCAGCAGATCGACGACCGGGGCGAAGGACTCGTACTCCTCCTGCCACCAGGGGCCGATCAGCAGGGCCCGCACCTGCGTCGTGTCGACGGTCTCGACGAAGTACCGCCACAGCGGGCCGAACGTCAGATCGCCCTGCCAGGCGCTCTCCAGCCGCCACGCGACCGAACCGGCCTCCGGCAGCGGCGTGCCGGAGGCCCGATCGGGACCGGGAAGGGTGTGGACGGGCAGGCCGTGAAACGACTCGGGGTGTTCGATGTCAGTCACGGGGCGTCACTCCGACGCCGAGGTGTAGCGGCCTTCGACGCCGCGGTCGCCCCAGGGCTTCTCGCGCTCCGACACATCGACCCGCACGCCGTGCGGTTCCAGCGCCTCGGTGATCCGGCGCTCCATCGGCTCGGTCATGAAGTGGTGGTGCAGATCGAGCATCTCGAGATGGGTCAGCGGCTGGCCGTCCAGCAGCGCCACCGCGCCCTCGTCGCCCATGGTGCCGTTCGACAGGTCGAGGACACGCAACTGCGCGACGACCGGGGCACTCGCGACGGCCGTCGCGATCTCGTTCTGCAACTCGCTGTTGCGCAGACCGAGATGGGTGAGCCGGGGGAAGCGGGTGCCGGAGAGCAGTGGGGCCAGGTCGGCCACATCGGTGTCTCCCCCGTACGCGGAGACACCGAGCCAGAGGTCGAGCCGCTCCAGCGCGGGCAGCTCGCTGTCCAGGATGCCCCGGATCACCTCGACCGGCAGACCGCCGGTCTCTATGGTCAGCGAACGCAGCCGCTCGTGCTTCGTAGGGGAGAAGACCAGGTCGGTGCCGCCGCGCACACCCAGTTCCAGCAGACCGGGGAAGGCCTTCAGCAGCGCCGTGACATCCGACTGCTCGATCCAGGAGATCTCGTTCTCCTCCGAGATCATGTCGCCGACGAAGACGGCCTCCAGCGAGGTCAGCCGGTCGGCCGCGGCGATGATGAGATCGATCGGGTAGGACGAGTCCTCCTCGTACGACTCGCCCCACTGACCGACGATCAGTGCCCGCACCCCGGCCGGGTCGACCGCCTTCAGGAACGCCTGGAAGGCCTCCTCCCAGGTCATCTCGGAATCGTCGTCGTACGGATCGACCGAGATGCGCCAGGCTGCCGCATCGGCGGCCTGCACGGGCGGCTCACCCGTCGCGTGCTGGAAGTCGACAGTGGGAAGGCCGAGCAACTCGTGCAGATGGTCCACACCGGACATGACCATGAGCTCCTGGTACTGGGGAACGGCTGATGCCCACAAGGTCTATCAAGCCGCACTGACAGCCGGTCGACCGGGACCGCCGCGAAGGGTCGCCGGCCCGGCCGGCCGCCGGTCGATTGTCAGACCCTCCACGTAGCGTTTTCTCCGTGGCCGGCACAGCGGGTGCGGCCATCGAGGGGAGACGTCTGTGTACCGGCAGGGCGATGTACTGATCGTGTCGTTGGAAGAGTCGGCGGTGCCCGCGCATCTCGTGGACGCGCCGGGTGAGCCGAGGGACGGCAAGGGCCGCATGGTCCTTGCGCTGGGGGAGGTCACCGGCCATGCCCACGCGGTCCAGGGGCCGGGCCGGCTGATGCGCGAGGCGGGGGCGTTCGGGCCGATGCTGCTCCACCTTCCCGAGGGCGGCCGGGTGGTGCACGAGGAGCACGCGGCGATACCGCTGTCGAAGGGCTGGTACCGCGTGGTGCGCCAGCGGGAGTACACACCGGGCGCGGTCCGCGTCGTCGCGGACTGAGGCGGCCGGGGAAGGGGCCCGAAGGCCCCGCGGCGCACCGGATCACCGTGGCGCACGGCGCGCCACGAACAACACAGAACACAGAACACAGAACACAGGGGACGGGGAAGACCGATGCAGTACGTGGACTCATGGCGGGCCGTGGCAGCGGCGACGGGCGCGGCAGACCGGTCCGCGGCCGAGGACGGGCTGCGGCTCGCCTATAGCAGCGCAGGACTCGCCGAGCCGGAGCGGATCGTCTGGGTCGACTCGCCCAGGGCCGCCGTGGAGGCCGTCGAGAAGCTCGTTGACGCAGGACGCTCGGTGCGCGACGAGGTGCGGACCCGGCCCTGGGCGCAGGAGCGTCGCCGGATGTACGACGAACTCGGCCCGGCGGGCTGGTCCGCGCTCTGGTCCGCCACGGGCGCACAGCTCTGGGAGACCACCGCGGCACTGGCCGAGCGGATCAGGGCCGGTGTCGTCGCGGATCTCGCCGAGCGCCCCGAGGACGAGTCCGACGTCCGGCTGGTGCTGCTCGACGCAGTCCTGGGCCAGCACGACGCGGCCTGGCTCGCCGCCTTCGACGGCCGGGGTGACCGGCTCGACGGCCTGGCCGAGGTGGCCAGGCACGCGGGCTGGTGGTGGCCCTACGAGCGTGTCGTGGTGATCAGCGAGCGCCCGGAGGCGTTGTACCGGGACGAGGCGGGACGGCTCGACCGCGGGGACGGACCGGCGCTCGCCTACCGTGACGGTTTCGCCCTGCATGCCTGGCGCGGCATGCCCGTGCCCGCCGAGTTCCTGGACGAGCTGAACTCCCTCACTCCCCAACGGATACGCGAGGAGGAGAACGCGGAACTGCGCCGCGTGATGCTGGAGTTCTACGGCTACGACCGCTACCTCACCGAGTCCGGCGCCGAGCCGGTCCACCGCGACGAGACGGGCGTCCTCTGGCGCATCGCGATGGACGGCGACGAGGACGTGGTGATGGTCGAGGTGGTCAACTCCACCCCGGAGCCGGACGGTACGCACCGCGTCTACTGGCTGCGGGTGCCGCCGAGCACGAGGACCGCGAAGGACGGTGTGGCGTGGACCTTCGGACTTCAGGGCGACGCGTACGCACCGGTGCGCCAGACCTGACCGCCGCCGGAGGCCCGGACCGCGCGGCGGGACCACCGCCCGGACCGGCATCGGGGCGGGCGGGGTCAGGCCGTCAGTGCCTCGTGGTCGATGCCGAGTTCGCGGGCGAGTGCCTCGTCGGTCCAGGCCAGCATGGTGGCCCGGGAGAGCGGACCCGCGTACGACGTCTGCTGGACGGCCAGGCCGTCCAGCAGGGCGGTCAGCCGCCAGGCCGCGGACATCGGGTCATCGCAGTGGAACTCACCGGCGGCGGCGCCCTCTTCGATGACCTCGGCCAGTTCGGCCTTCCACTGCTGGTCGAGATCGCCGGCCACATTGCGCAGCACCGGATCGCGCAGCGAGGCGGCCCAGGCCTCGATCCACAGCCGCCAGCCCTTGGCCTGACCCGTCGGCGCGTACCAGCGGACGGCGGCGCGCAGCCGCCGTACCGCGCTGGTGCGGCGGCCGAGCACCTTGCGCAGCTGGGCGAGGTCGGCCTCGGCGGCATGCGCGAACGCAGCCGCGACCAGCTTCTCCTTGGTCGAGAAGTGATAGAGCACGAGTGCGTTGCTCACTCCGAGCACGGCGGCCACGTCGGCGATCCGTACCGCCGCGACGCCCCGTACCTCGATCTGTTCGACGGCAGCGCGCAGAAGCTCTTCACGTCGTTCCGCCACGCTCAACCGCACTCTTGCCACGGCGTCACCCTAACGAATATGCCACGCACGGGAAGACCGGGGGGCGGAGCGTCCACGACCCCGCCCCCCTCTTCAACCGGCGCTCCCGGCGCCGGCCCGCACCATCAGCACCAGATGTCGGCACAGCCGGAGTTGTAGGCATCGATCAGCGTCTCCGTCAGCGAAGCGCCCGAGGCGTCCGTGACGGTGGACCTCAGATCGACCTTGGCCGTCCCGAGCGCCGGCACGGTGACCTTCCACCGGCCGTCCGCACCACGGGCCGCCCGGGCCGGCTTCCAGTCGGTGCCGTCCGTGGCGTACCAGACCCTCAACGAGGCGATGGGCAGCGCCTTCCGGTCGCCCTGTGCGGTGAGACCGACCGTGTAGTCCAGCGGCTTTCCGGGATCGGCCGCGTTCTCCCCGGAGAGCGGCAGCCGGTAGTCCAGGTCCAGCAGCCGGGCAGGGACGGCCGACTTCTCGTGCCCGGAACGCAGACGCCATTCGCTGGTGACCCTGGTCCCGAGCATCCAGGTCACCGGATCCGGCGATGTACGGGTGGCGTCGACGGCGAGCCGGTACCAGCCCTTCTCGCGCGGCAGGTCGAACGTGGCGCGTCCCGGTGCGGCATTGCGGGCCAGCACCTTCCCGCTGTCGTCGGAAAGGACCGTGCTCCCGCTGTCCGCGCCCGGCGCCGTCTCGGCGCGGTGCCCGGCCGCGTCGGAGAACAGCGGCAGCGCCACCTTCAGTTTGTCGCCCTCCCTGACGACCTGTGCGGTGCCGGCCTGCCGGCCGAGTGCCGGGTTGAAGGGGGCGGACATCCAGTCGTCCCGGTACTCGCCGCGCGCCCGGTAGACGGTGGGTGCGCCGACGAGCGTGCCCAGCGGATAGACCAGGTCCCCGACGTAGTACTGGTAGTGGAAGGTCGCCGTCGTCCACGCCACGCCGGGGGAGAAGTAGAGCCGCTGCTCCGACGGCGGACGGTAGCGGGTCACCTGCTGGTTGAGCGTCAGTCCGTGCCAGGTCGTCCAGGCGTACATGGCCTTGGGGTCGGACGGGTTGCCGTGGGTGCGCTGTGTCGTGCGCACCTCGGCCAGTTCGGACCGCCGGTCGAACCATTCGGCCCCGGCAGGGACCCGGCCGTCGACCGAGTGGTGCAGATAGTAGGCGTCCGCCCCGGTGCTGACGCCGTTCAGAGTCAGTGTCAGGGGCCCCTGGGCCAGCCGGTCACGCAGCCCGGGCACACTGGCTCGATCCAGCCGGAGTACAGGGGTGGGCCGGTAGACGGAGAGGCCGTAGCCGACGTACATGATGGCGGCCGTTCCGGCGTCGGTCAGTTTCTGGTAGAGCCCGTTGTTGAACGAGGAATTGTTGGACGCCGGCGTCCACAGCACGATTCTGCCCTTGAGATCCATCGCAGCCGGATCGGTGTCCGCCCCGGTGCCGATGTCGACGACCTCCCCGGTCGCCGTGCCCAGCCACCTGTAGATGCTGTACTGCGACAGCAGCAGCTTCAGAGCCTGCGGGGAGGAGCCGGGCTCGTGTGCATCGACCTCCCGCTGCTGCCAGCTCAGCCCGCCGAAGAAGGTGAGTCCGTCCAGCGGACCGCCGGTGGTGGGTACGGCCTCGACGCGGTACTGACCGGCGGAGCTCGGCGCGACGAGTCCGCTGTCCGTGGTGTCCGAGCCGGTGCCGATCCGCGAGGCGATCCCGGTCGCCGACTGGAGGGACACCCGGGCGGACCCGTCGTCCACCCCGATCCGCACCGGCTCGGCGCCCTCGGTGTCCAGTGCGACCGAGGTGTCCCGGTCCATCGTCACCCGTCGGGCGAAGTGGATCGCCGTGGTCCCGACGACGGTGTCGTCCACTGTGTCGTACTCCCATGTGTGGCCGAGGACCCGGTAGCTGCCGCGCGGCAGCGTCACCTTCTTCTGCACGGTGCCGGTCAGCCCGATCAGCTGGGACGCGCCGGTCCGCTCGTTCTGCAGGACCACACCTGTCGAGGTGGCCTCGCTGCCCGCACGGGGCGCGGGGCCGGTCAGCGTGAGGATATGCGTCTGTGGGGCGGCCTGGATCGAGACGGGTACGGTCGCCCGTCCGTGCCCGGGCCAGGACGCGGTCACGGCTCCGTCGTACGTCGTCCCCGGCTCGACCCGGGAGGGTTCGAGGGCGACCGTCGAGACGGCCGAGGACCGCGCGGGCACGGTCAGCGTCCGCGCGCCGAGCCGTACCGCGCCGTCCTGCCCCGCCGAGAGCGTGAGCCGCACGGGCTTGCCGGTGGTGTTCGTCCAGGTCAGCTTGCGGCTCTGCGGCTCGGCGGAGCCGTTCGGGTACGTGGCCTCGGCCGCCAGCGTGGCGGGTTCGGCGACCACCGCGGCGGACAGCGCGGCCGGTACGTCGACAAGGCCCGAACCGGTGTCGCCGACCGTCGCGCCGTCCACCCGCGCCGCGCTGCCGATCAGCGCCGCCTTCAGCCGGGGGCCGGACCAGTCGGGATGCCGCTGGGCCAACAGGGCGGCGGCGCCCGCCACATGCGGGCTCGCCATCGACGTACCGGAGAGCGAGGCGTACTGCTCGGTGACGGCGGCGTCGTCCAGGGTGCCCGCGGCGCGCGCGGCGACGACGTCGCTGCCGGGGGCCGTGAGCTCCGGCTTGACGGCGGGCCGGCCCTGGCGCGGTCCGCGCGAGGAGAACGGCGACATCGCGCCGGACTTGGTGACCGAGCCCACGGTCAGGGCCGCGTCGGCGGCGCCGGGCGCGCTGATGGTGTGGTCGCCGGTGTTGCCCGCGGCGATGACGAAGAGCGTGCCGTGCTCCGCGGAGAGCTTGTCGACGGCGGCGGACAATGGGTCGGTGCCGTCGGAGGCCATGCTCTTGCCGAGGCTCAGGTTGACGATCGCGGCGTCCTGGTCCACGGCCCACTGCATGCCGGACAGGACCCAGGAGTCGTAGCCGTAGCCGTTGTTGTCGAGCACCTTCCCCTCGACGAGTTCCGCGTCCGGCGCGACTCCTGCGTACCGGCCCGCGGACGCGGCCCCGGAACCGGCGATGATCGAGGACACATGGGTGCCGTGGCCCTGCATGTCCTGGACGTCCCCGTCCCCGGTGAAGTCCTGCGAGGCGACGACGGCGTTCTTCAGATCGGGATGGCTCCGGTCGTAGCCGGTGTCGAGAACGGCGACCCTCGCGCCCTCCCCGGTGATCCAGGCCCGGTGCGCCCGGTCGGCGCCGATCTGCGGCACGGACCTGTCGAGTGCGGCCCGCACCCTGCCGTCGAGCCAGACCTTCCCGATGCCCTGGTCACGGGCGCGTGACGGTGTGCCGAGCTGTTTCCAGACGGTCCCGGCCGACTTCTTGGGCACGTCCAGCGCTGAGGTCCCGACGGTCGGGAAAGCTGCGGCGACGCGTGCTCCCTTCGGGGCGGCGGGGCTCGGCGACTCCTCCGTGGCGCCGCCGACGAGGATGCGCAGCGAGTCCGTCTCGGCGTCCGCGTAGCCCGAGGCGGCGAGTTCGGTCACGTCGAACAGCCGTTGGTCCACCCGGCCGCGGGAGATCTGGCCGATGGCATCGATCGGGACGGCGTACTCGTGGCCGCCCGCCCGGAAGCGGGTGAAGCCCATGCCCTCACGGCCGGCACCGGGCACGATCGAGCTGATCTGTAAGGCGTTCCCGCGGCCGGCGTACGTCACCACATCACCGGTCAGCAGGGTGACGCTGCTGACCCGGCCGGCCGTTGCCGGGGGGACGGAAGGGTCGGTGAAAGCGGGGCTGTGGTCGGCGGCGGCAGGCAATGTTCCACCGGTAAGGGCGGCGGCGAGCGCGGTGGCGCAGACCGCCATCCATCTGGTCCGTCTCATTCTCACCTCGTGAACTCGTCGGTTCTCAGGGGGTGGTGAGGTGAGAATGTCAGGAGCATGGCGAGAAGGGGCTGGGTGCGGGCTGGCGGGTAGCTGTCATGGCAGCTACCCGCCGCACCGGCCGGGGGAGAGACGGAAGTGCCGGCCGGGCTGCCGGGTCAGCGGTTCGCGGGGCGTTCCACCTCGCACCGGTCCTTGAAGCCCTGACTGGTCAGGCCGAGAGCGGAATTCGTGCGGGAGCGCATGTTCTCCACCGCGACCATCGTCGTGAGCTCGACGAACGCCGCCTCACCGAGCGCGGCCCGCAGCCGCTTTGCCAGTTCGTCCCCGACCTCCGGCGGGGTGAGGCTCATCGCCTCCGCGTACTTCATGACATCGCGCTCCAGCGGGGTGTACAGCTCGCTCTCCCGCCACACCGGCACATCGCGCAGCTTGCGTGCGTCCATGCCGTGGCGGTGGTTCTCCCAGTAGCCGAAGTCCATGCACCAGCTGCAGCCGATCGTGGCCGCCGACGCCATCACGGCCAGCGCCTTGAGCTGCGCGTCCAGCTTCTTCCAGCGGCCCACCGACAGCTCGAACCGGGCCCCGGCCCACAGCACCCCGGTGTGGTGGGCAGAGGCTCTCAGCGGATCGATGACCTTGCCGTACGCACGGTTCGAGTACCACGACACGGCACGGAAGAGGAGGGAACGGGGCGGGTCGAGCGGGATTCGGGCGGTCATGGCCGGTCTCCTTCGGTACGGCTCCGGCGCCCCGGGCGGCGCCGTGGGGCGCTGCCCGAGGGCTGCTTGCACCGGTGTGACGGACGAGGGGTCCTCGGATGTGACATCGCGATCCGGCCGGATGCGGAATCCTGCGGCGGGCACGGACGTTGGATCCGGCATGACGGGATTCGACGCACGGCAGGAAGCGCTGCTCGGGCTGCTCGCCGAGGAGAACGGAGGAGTGCTCGTGACGCTCAGGCGGGACGGCCGGCCCCAGCTGTCCAACGTCAACCACTTCTACTACCCCCAGGAGCGCATCGTCCGCGTCTCGATCACCGACGACCGGGCCAAGACGAAGAACCTCCGCCGCGACCCCCGGGCGAGCTACCACGTCACCAGCGCGGACCGCTGGGCGTGGACGGTCGTGGACGCCACCGCCGAGCTGTCCCCGGTCGCCACCGATCCGCACGACGCGACGGTGGAGGAGCTCATCGCTCTCTACCGCGACGTCCAGGGCGAACACCCCGACTGGGACGACTACCGCAGCGCGATGGTCCGAGACCGGCGCATCGTGCTGCGGCTCCACATCGACCACGTGTACGGGCAGCCGCGCGGCTGACGCGGCCCGGTCCGGGCGTCGGCGCCGCGGGCCTTCCACCTTCGCGCCCCCGTACCCCCTGCCCATAATGAGACGAACCGACTCCCCCAGGAGATGCTGTGACCGGCGCTGCCCCCTTGCCTCCGCTCCGCACCCGGCTGCGTTCGCTGCGCCCCGCAGCATTCGGCGCTGACCCGGGCGGTGCCCGCATGGAGCGCATCCGCCGCTCGCCCAACTTCGCCGACGGCGTCTTCCAGAACCCGGTGGGGGCGCGGACCAAGCCGTCCGGATCCGCTTTGGAGTTCGCCAAGGTCTACTTCCGCAAGGAGGAGCGGGCGCGCCGGGCACCGGCCGGCACCGTGCCGGTCCACGCCACCACCTACGCCGATCTCGCCGAGATGCCCGCCACGGGGCTGCGGCTCACCTGGATGGGCCATTCCAGTGTGCTCGCCGAGATCGACGGGCGACGGGTGCTCTTCGACCCGGTCTGGGGCGAGCGCTGTTCCCCCTTCGCCTTCGCCGGACCCAAACGGCTGCACCCCGTCCCGCTGCCGCTCGCCGCCCTCGGGCCCGTGGACGCGGTGGTGATCTCCCACGACCACTACGACCACCTCGACCTGCCGACGATCAGGGCCCTCGCCGGCACGGACACGGTGTTCGCCGTCCCGCTCGGTGTCGGCGCCCACCTGGAGCGGTGGGGCGTCTGCGCCGACCGGATGCGTGAACTGGACTGGAACGAGACCACGAAGATCGCCGGGATCGGCCTGACCGCCACCCCGGCGCGTCATTTCTGCGGCCGCGGCCTGCGTAACCAGCAGCACACGCTCTGGGCGTCCTGGGCCGTCGCCGGTCCCGAGCACCGGATCTACCACAGCGGTGACACCGGCTACTTCCCCGGCTTCAAGGACATCGGCGCCGAGCACGGCCCGTTCGACGCGACGATGATCCAGATCGGTGCCTATTCCGAGTACTGGCCCGACATCCATATGACACCGGCCGAGGGGATGCGGGCCCATCTGGATCTCCAGGGCGGCAAGCCGCTCGGGGTGATGCTGCCGATCCACTGGGCCACCTTCAACCTCGCCCCGCACCCGTGGGCCGAGCCGGGCGAGGGCACCCTCGCCGCAGCGCAGGACGTGGGTGCCCGGATCGCGTTGCCCCGGCCCGGTGAGCCCTTCGAACCCACGGCGCGGACCATGCCTTCCGAGCCCTGGTGGCGCGAGGTGGCTCCGCAGCCGCTGGAACGCAGGCCTGTGGGCGCGGCCCGGATCACGGACCCGTCTGCCGATCCGGCGGACGGCAAGGGCTGCGAGCCCGAGGGTGCGGAGGCGGACCACGCCGAGGTGGCGCCGAGCGCGTAGCGGCGTACGGATCATGTGGGGGACATCAGACGGCTCGGCCCGTCCGGCAGGACCGGACGGGCCGAGCCGTTTCCCGTGTTCAGGGGTTTCGCATCCGTAGGCCGTTCGGGTGCCCGCCGATCAGGTGTCAATGCGGTCGTAATCGGTCAACCGTGCGAGCGCTCATACCAGGGCGGGACGGATGGCGGGCAAGTTCGACAACTGCCCGCCGCACCCGTGTGATTGACGACTACCGTGTGTGGCCGGTGATCAACGGTGGGCTCATGACTTTCGAGCCTGCCCGACCGAAGAACCGAGCCTGGACCACCGTAGGTGCCACCGAATGAACGCCGATTCCAGGTGCCCCACGTACCGAGGACACTGATGTCTCAACTTCGCGCACCCGAAGCGCGACCGGAACGCCGAGAGGGCGGACGGCACGGCCGACCGGGTGCCCGTTCCCACTCGGCCACGGGCAGGCCGCGCGCCGCCCAGCCGTCCCCCGAGGCGCGTATACGCCCCCAGATCCTGCGCACCGCGGTGCTGCCGACCCTCGCAGCGGTACTGAGCGGAGCCGCAGCGGTCATCTTCACCGCCCGCTCCACCGGAGCCCGGCCCCCCACCGAACTCTGGACCGTGCTGGGCGCGGCCGGTGCGCTGGCGCTCGCCTCGGTCCTGGCCGCGTACCTCGCCGCCAACCGCGTCGCCACTACGGTCTTCGGACGCTGCCTGGCACTCCGCCGCGCCAGCGCCCAGGGCCAGGCCGAGCTGCGACAGGTGCTGGAACAGCTCCGCAACGGCGAACCGGTGACCGCGCGCAGGCCCACCGAGCCCGCCGCCCCGGGCAGCGACGCCTTCGAGCTGCTCGCCCAGGAACTCGGCCGCCAGCAGGAAGCAGCCGTGGCCGCGGTCGTCCAGGCGTCCCGGCTCTTCGACCACTCCGGCGAGGACCAGAAGGTCGAGGTCTTCGTCAATCTCGCCCGCCGGCTCCAGTCGCTGGTGCACCGCGAGATCCAGCTCCTCGACGAACTGGAACACGAGGTCGAGGACCCCGATCTGCTCAAGGGTCTCTTCCAGGTCGACCATCTCGCCACCCGCATCCGCAGGCACGCCGAGAACCTCGCCGTCCTCGGTGGCGCCGTGTCCCGGCGGCAGTGGAGCAACCCGGTCACCATGACCGAGGTACTGCGCTCGGCGATCGCCGAGGTCGAGCAGTACCCCCGGGTCAAGCTCGTCCCGCCGATCGACGGCACGCTGCGCGGCCACGCGGTGGCCGACGTGATCCATCTGCTGGCCGAACTGGTGGAGAACGCAACCGTGTTCTCCGCACCGCACACCCAAGTGCTGCTGCGCGCCCAGCAGGTCACCGCCGGACTGGCCCTTGAAGTGGAGGACCGCGGGCTGGGCATGCCGGGCAACGAGCAGAAGCGGATGAACGCCCTGCTCGCCGACCCCGACCAGGTCAACGTGGCCCACCTGCTCCAGGACGGCCGGATCGGCCTGTTCGTCGTCGCGTCACTGGCCCGGCGGCACGGCATCGCGGTCCGGCTGCAGAGCAACATCTACGGAGGCACGCAGGCCGTACTCGTCCTCCCGCAGTCCCTGTTGGGCGTCGACGGGGATGCCCCGGCCGCGGAAGGCGCGGCCCCGGTCCCGCCCCCGGGCCCCGTACACCGTCCACCGGCCGAGGCCGAAAGGGGCGGCCGGCACAGGCCGAACCCGAGCCTGAGCCCCGGCCCGGACTCCGCACCGGGTCCGCAGCCGAACACCGGACGTCAGCCCTATGTGCCCAGCCAGCCGCTGCGCCTGCACCAACCGCCCCAGCAGGCACAGGGCCAGGGCGAGGCACCACCGCTCCCGCTGCGCTCCGAGCACCTCGACCGCCCCACCCCGGCCGAGGCCCGTCCCGGAATCCGTTCCACGGACGACGGCCCCGACGCACTCCACTCCGAGCCCGGAGTGGTACGCGGCACCATGGGCCGGCCCCAGCTGCCCCGGCGCGCCAACCAGGAGCACCTGGTCCCGCAGCTCAGGGCGGCACCGGCCCCGCGCACCGAGGACGAACAGACCCTGCACGACCCGGGGCTCGTGGCCGCCTTCCGACGAGGCATCGAACTCGCCGAGGCCCGCAGCGAGTCCGAGGCCGACGCCGCCCCGGAACCTGACACGAGCCCGGAGGCAGCGGCAGCCCCGCAGTCCCGGCCCCCGCTCGCACCGCTGCCGGTGCGCGGGCTCACCGCGACCGTCGCCCCGTACCCCTCGGCCCCGGACCAGGGCGCGGCCCCGGCCGACGACCACCTCGATACGAACACCTCCAAGGAGTAGATGCACCATGGCGACCGATATGCCGTCCGGTCAGGTCTCGGACCTCGACTGGCTGCTGAGCGGGCTGGTCCAGCGCGTCCCGTACACACGCAGCGCGGTTCTCCTCTCCGCCGACGGGCTGGTGAAATCCCTTCATGGCATGGACGCCGACAGCGCCGACCACATGGCGGCGCTGGCCGCCGGCCTGTACTCGCTCGGCCGCAGCGCGGGCGCGCGCTTCGGCGACAGTGGCGAGGTACGGCAGGTGGTGGTCGAGCTCGACTCGACCCTCCTGTTCGTCTCCACCGCCGGGTCAGGCACCTGTCTCGCCGTCCTTGCCGGACGCGAGGCGGACGCGGCCGTACTCGGCTACGAGATGACCATGCTGGTCAAGAGCGTCCGGCCCTATCTGATGACGCCGGTGAGACAAGCGGCCGGGACACCCGGCGCCACGGGGCTGTGAGGGTGTCGGTTTCTCAGGAGGGGCCGCTGCTCGACGACGCGGCCGGCCGGCTCATCCGCCCGTACACCGTGAGCAACGGCCGTACCCGTCCGACGGCCGTGCTCGATCTGCTCTCCCTGGTCATGGCCACGGGGACCGAACCGCAGATACATCTCGGCCCCGAGCACTCCGTCGCGCTGGGGCTGTGCGGCGGTCCCACCTCGGTGGCCGAGATCGCCGCTCACCTGCGGTTGCCCGCAGTCGTCACCAAGGTGCTCGTCTCCGACCTGGTCGACTGCGGGGCAGTGACCGCGCACCCGCCCGCCTTCCATGACATGCCCACCGACCGATCTCTGCTGGAGGCAGTGCTCGATGGCTTACGACGACAGCTCTGACGGCTTCGGCAGCTCCGCCGCGTACGAGAACAACGCAAGCGCCGAAGGCTTCGGAAGCCACGGAAGTCACGGCCGCTACGGGGACACGCAGAACTACGGAAGTGCGGAGGATTACGGGGCCGCGCAGAACTACGACTACGGCTACGGGGAGAGTCCGGGCTACAGGCACGGTGACGCGCAGGGCCACGGGGATGTTCCGGGTTACGAAGCCGGGTCGGGTTACGAAACCGGGCGGGGCTTCGAATCCGGGTCGGGTTACGAAGCAGGGCGGGGCCACGCCGACGTTCCGGGTTACGAAGCCGGGCAGGGCTACGAATCCCGGCCGGACTTCGAATCCGAACCCGCCCACGTCGACCGCGGCGGCATCCCGGACGTCTCCGGGGCCGCAGGCCCCGCCGGCTCCGAAGGCTTTCCCGTCGCGCTCAAGGTGCTGGTGGCGGGCGGGTTCGGCGTCGGCAAGACGACATTCGTCGGCGCGGTCAGCGAAATCGCACCGCTGAGCACGGAAGAGCTGCTGACCCAGGTCAGCGCCGCGACCGACAGCCTTGAGGGCATCGAGTCCAAGACCGCGACCACCGTGGCGATGGACTTCGGCCGCATCACCCTCGACGAGCAGCACGTCCTCTATCTGTTCGGAACCCCGGGCCAGGAACGCTTCTGGTTCATGTGGGACGAGCTCTCCCAGGGGGCGCTGGGAGCGGTCGTGATCGCGGACACCCGTCGGCTTGCCGAGTGCTTCGCCGCCGTCGATTTCTTCGAACGGCGCGGCATCGGATTCATCATCGCGGTGAACGAGTTCGACGGCGCCTACCGTTACGCGCCGGAGGAGATCAGGGCCGCCCTCGACCTGGGGCCGGACGTACCGGTGGTGCTCTGCGACGCCCGGATCGCCAGCTCGGGCACCGGGGCGCTGGTCACGCTGGTTCAGCACCTGATCAACGTCACCTCGGCGCCGGCTCCGCTGACCGGCTTCGGAGCCCGCCCATGACCCGGAACGCCACCGGTCGCATGCTGCTCACACCCGTCGACAGCGATGCCGTCGTCCGTACCCAGCGGCTGAGGACGCTCGGGCTCGGGGAACGCGCGGACGCGTCGTTCGACAACTTCGACGCCTTCGCCGACCGGGTGGCCGAGGTGACCGAAGTGCCCTTCTCGATGGTCAACTTCATCGACGGCAACCGGCAGTTCTTCGCCGGGCTGCACACTCCGGCCGGCACGCACAAGGGCTCCGACCTGGGTGCCGCGGCAGCGGGCAGCAGTCGCAGCGGCCGATACGTCGCGCTCGACCGCGGCTACTGCCCGCATGTCGTCGTGCGGCGCAAGGCGCTCGTGCTGGAGGACGTCTGCGACTACCCCAGGTTCGCGGGCAATCCGGTGGTCGACGACATAGGCATCCGTTCCTATCTCGGCGCACCCCTCATCGACCGCACGGGCATCGCCCTGGGGGCAGTCTGCGCGGTCGACACCGTGCCCCGCCCGTGGGGCAGGGCGGGGCTCGACACCATCAAGTCGCTGGCCCTGGAGCTCGTCGGGCACATCGACCAACGGGAGGGGAACAGCATCGGAATCTGACTCCGGCGGCGGTCAGACCTCGACCGTCGTCCCGTCCAGGAAGGTCAGCACCGCCGAGTCCGCGCCTGCCCGCACCCGCACCGCGTCGCGCAACGTCTGCGGATGCAGGGGTGTCCCGAGAGAGGGCGACGAGCGGCGCATGGACGCTCCGCCCGCCCAGGTTCGGCCTGCTGCGGAGACACGGAATCGCCTAAGGCGGCCCGTACGCGTCGGACTGGACGTCACACGCCACTGCGGCCCCTTCCCGTACCGCCGTCCCAGCCGTGCAGGGCGGTCACGGCGCTGCTCGGACCGTCGGCCGTGCGCGCGCGAGTGCCCAGTCGGGCCCCGACAGGGCACGCGATGGCCGCGCGGTGCTTCTGGCGCCTCCGGTGCGGGCCGGGGGAGAGGCGGCCCCGGCCCGGTGCTGCTCCTCCCCGGTCAGCGGTGGAGGAAGGCGCCGATCCGCTCCCGCAGTCCCCGGGCGTCCAGGCCGTGTGCGGCGAGGTGCTCGTCCATCTCCCCGTACTTGCGCAGCTCGGCCCGCGCCACTCCGAGCCCCAGCACGCGGTGCGGCAGCTCGGCGAGCGCGTCATTGGCGGCGGCCGTGGAGGTGCCCGCCAGATACGGCTCGACGATCACCACATCGGCGACCCCGTGACCGCCGACCGCCCGTCGTAGCCCGGCCCCGTCGAACGGGCGCACCGTCGTCGCGTACAGCACCGTCACATCGAGCCCGTCGGTCGCGGCGAGCACATTGTCGAGCATCGGCCCGACCGCGATCACCGCCGCGCCCGTCCCTTCCCGTACCGTGGTGAACCCGGCCCCCATGCCGACCGGCCGCGCCCGGTCGTTGGACTGCGCCGACAGGCGCACATACACCCGGCCGTCCCCGGCCGCGGCCTCCCGCAGCAGCGCCTCCGCCTCGTCCGGGTGGCCCGGCACATGGACCGTCCAGCCGTCCAGGGTGTCCAGGAGCGCAACATCGCCCGGCGACATATGGGTGAACCCGCCGGCCGGCCAGTCGTACGAAGCTCCGGCGCTCACCAGCACCCCGCCCACTGCCTGGTGGCCGAAGTCCAGCTTGACCTGCTCGAACGGCCGCTCCACCAGAAAACTGGCGAAGGTGTGCACGATCGGCCGCAGCCCGGTGAGCGCCATCCCGGCGCCCGCTCCGACCAGCAGTTGCTCCCTGATCCCCACATTGACGACCCGGTCCGGATGCGCCCGCTCGGCCCGGTCGAAGCCGGCCCGGCTGATCTCGGCCAGGACCAGCGCGAGGCGCGGGTCCTCGTCGAGCAGCTGTGACGTGGTGGCGATGAAGCGGTCACGCATCGTATCCATCTGAAGTGTCCCTCTCATGTTCTCTTCGGTCCTCGCGGCGGCACCTGTCCGGTACGGTCCGTCGGTTCAGTCCTTCGGGTCGACGCGTGCGATCACGGCCCGCGGCCGTCCGGGGTGCGGCGCCGTGAAGGCCGCGTACAGCGCCTCGTGGTCCCGTCCGTCGACGGTGCCCACCGACCAGCCCGCCGCCTCGAACCGGGCCGCGATCCCGCCGGGCCGGGCGTACGAGGCCGACGCGTTGTCGATCACCACGGTGTGCAACTGCTCCAGCCCGGCCGGGCCGGCATAGGCGAGCGCTTCGTGATTGCTCCCCTCGTCCAGTTCGGCGTCCCCGATCAGCACCCACACCCGCGGATCGGTGAGCCCCTGCGCCCGCAGCCCGAGCACGCTCCCCACGGCCAGCGGCAGCCCGTGCCCCAGCGACCCGCTCCCGATCTCGACTCCCGGCACCAGCGTCCGGTCCGGATGGTGCCCGAGCGGCGAGTCGTACGCCCCGAACTCCGACAGCAGCTCCTCCCCGAAGAACCCGTGCGCCGCCAGGACCGCGTAGTACGCCATCGGCCCGTGCCCCTTGGACAGCAGGAACCGGTCACGGCCGGGCGCGTCGACGGTGCCGGGCGTCACCCGCAGCACCCGGTCGTACAGCACCCAGAGGGCGTCCAGGGTGGAGGTCGCCGCGGGACCGTGCTTCTCGTCCCCGGTCATCAGGCTCATCAGGCGGTTCATGTCGCGGTAGTCGCGCTTTGGTGCGGCAGTGGTGTTCGTCATGGAACAAGCGTTGAACATCAAGCTTGGTTGAGGTCAAGCGGTAAAGGTGTTCGTGACCACCCGCCCGAGTGCGGTATTGTTCTCATGCGCGTTCGGCCAGGGGGAAACCCCAGGTCAGGCGGGCATCGGGACGTGGCGCAGCTTGGTAGCGCACTTGACTGGGGGTCAAGGGGTCGCAGGTTCAAATCCTGTCGTCCCGACTTTGAAAGTCGGAGGTCAGGGCCTTGTTTCACTTCGGTGAGCAGGGCCCTTGATCGTTTTTCTGTGTGAACGACAGGTCGCTGTGCCCGGCTCACATCGACGCCACGGTGCCCCGGCACTCTCTTGTTCACCGCCAGGACAGACAGGCGTGCCGCACATCGTGCAGCTGCGTCTGCCGCGCCTCGGCCCCTCGGTGTTTCCACCGCGTGCCCGGTACGGGATGCCACCGACGATTCGGCCCAGCCGGTCCCGCCCGCGGACGGGCGGGACCGGCTGGGCCGCTACCGGGCCGAAGTCCCCGGGGAAACCGGCTTCGGCGCCGGGGCGTAGCCGGTGGGGCGCGAGGTGAACGTTCCCCGGCCCTGGGTCCGGCTGCGCAACCGGGTCGCGTAGCCGAACAGCTCCGCCAGCGGCACGGTCGCCGTGATCACCGCCGTGCCCGCCCGGGTGGTGGAGCCCGAGACCCGGCCGCGCCGCGCCGCCAGATCGCCGAGGACCCCGCCCACGGCGTCGTCGGGCACGGTGACCGTGACCTCCGCCACCGGCTCCAGCAGCACCATCGCGCTCGCGCGCAGCGCCTCGCGGAGCGCGAATCGGCCCGCCGTGCGGAACGCCATCTCCGAGGAGTCCTTGGAATGGGTGGCGCCGTCGGTCAGTGTGACCCGCAGTCCGGTCACCGGGTGCCCGCCCAGGGGGCCCTCGGCCAGCGCGTCCCGGCACCCGGCCTCCACCGCACGGACGTACTCCTGCGGCACCCGCCCGCCGACGACGGTCGACCGGAACTCGAAACCGGCATCGCCGCCGTTGCCGGCGAGGTGATCGTCGGCCTCCAACGGTTCCGCGTCGAGGACGACATGGGCGAACTGTCCGGCGCCCCCGTCCTGCTTCACGTGCCGGTACACCAGCCCGGACACCCCGCGGGCGACCGTTTCCCGGTACGCCACCTGCGGCCTGCCGACGCCGATCTCCAGCTCGTGAGCACGCCGGATCTTCTCCACCGCGACCTCCAGATGCAGTTCCCCCATTCCCGAAAGCACCGTCTGCCCGGTCTCGGGGTCGGTGCGGACCCTGAGTGAGGGATCCTCCTCGACCAGCCGCGCCAGCGCCGTCACCAGCCGTTCGGTGTCGGTGCTCCGGCGGGCCTCCGCCGCCACGGAGACGACCGGGTCGGCCGAGACGGGTGGTTCGAGGACCAGGGGTGCCGCTGGGGCGCACAGCGTGGCTCCGGTGCGGGCCGCCTTCAGCCCGATCACCGCGACGATGTCCCCGGCCACCGCCGTCTCCACGTCCGAGTGCCGGCCGGCCTGCACCCGCAGGATCCGTCCGATGCGCTCGTGGCGCCGCGTCCCCGCGTCCAGCACCGTGTCCCCCTTTCTGATCGTTCCCGAGTACACCCGCAGAAAGGCCAGCCGTCCCGTGGCCGTCGAGTTCACCTTGAACACCAGCGCGGCGAACGGCGCCGCCGGATCGGCGGCCCGCTCCTGCACCGCACCGTTCAGCGTGCCGCGCACCGCCGGCACGTCCAGTGGTGAGGGCAGGAAGGCCACGACGGCCTCCAGCAACGGCTCGACCCCCCGGTTGCGGTAGGCCGAACCGCACAGCACCACGACGGCCTCACCCGTGCGGGTCAGGTCGCGCAGCGCGGCCGTCAGAGTCCGCTCGGAGACCGAGGACTTTGCACAGAACTCCTCCAGCGCGGCCGGATGGAGCTCCGCCACCGTTTCTTCGAGCAGCCGCCTGCGGCGCTGCGCCTCTTCGCGCAGCCCGTCCGGGACCTGCCCCTCCTCGTAGGTGTCGCGGCCTTCGGCCCAGATCAAGGCGCGCATGCGGAGCAGATCCACCACTCCGGTGAAACCGTCCTCGCTCCCGATCGGCAGCTGGACCACCAGTGGGACGGTGTGCAGCCGGTCCCTGATCGAGGCGACCGCGGCGTCGAGGTCGGCCCCGGCACGGTCCAGCTTGTTGACGAAGGCGATCCGCGGCACCCCGTGCCGGTCGGCCTGCCGCCACACCGACTCGCTCTGCGGCTCGACACCCGCGACGGCATCGAACACCGCTATCGCGCCGTCCAGCACCCGCAGCGATCGCTCCACCTCGTCGGAGAAGTCGACATGGCCGGGGGTGTCGATCAGGTTGATCCGGTTACCGTCCCAGGTACAACTCACCGCGGCGGCGAAGATGGTGATGCCGCGGTCGCGTTCCTGGGAGTCGAAGTCGGTGACGGTCGTGCCGTCATGGACCTCACCCCGCTTGTGGACGGCGCCGGTGAGATAGAGGATCCGCTCGGTGACGGTGGTCTTGCCCGCGTCGACATGAGCGAGGATGCCCAGATTGCGAACGGCGTTCAGCGGACTGGTGGGTTGGCGGTGGAGTTCGGTACGCACGGCCCATGGCCTTTCGGAGTGATCCGGAACGGGACGGCGCGATTCCCGGACGGACCGGCCTGCGATCAGGCCGGGCGAAGACCCCGGACGTGGAGCGTCGCACCGATGGGCTTCCGCCCGGTCGTGTCGACGCCGGGCGGTGCGGGGTCAGTTGTTCGTCGCGGGGGACCGGTACGGGCCGCGCAGCCTGCACCGGGCGCACGTAGACACCAGGATCACCTCGTACCGCGACGGGGGAACGACGGCAGCGGTGCGGTAGCGCACGGCCGGTCTCCCCCCACTCGTCACGGTGCGCGCCGCGGAGCTGCTGCGGCGTGCGATTCGTGGCGAGTGTAGTGAACCCGAGTACGGGTGGGGAATCGGTTTTCGAGGCCGTCGCTGATGAGAGAGTGGGGTGTACCGCACCTCTGTTCCCTTCCTTTCCCTCATTCGTGGAAGGTCCCCTGGGCCCCATGTCCCTTGCGAGGTAAGGGCGTTGAAGGCAGTGACGAATGATGAAACGATTCCGGGGACCGCAGGGGGCTACGGAAGGAACCACATCGATGGACGAGGACCACGGCCTCGCCGCCGCCACGGTGTTCGACGCACTGGGCGCCGACTACGAGCGGGCATTCGGCGGATCCGCCGCCCATCACGCCTCGTTGCAAAGGCTGTTGGGCGACCTCGCACCGCACAGCCGGGTCCTGGACGTCGGTAGCGGTACCGGGCGGCCGACCGCACTGACCTTGGCCGAGGCCGGGCATGACGTGCTGGGGGTCGATGTCTCGCCCGTCATGGTCGAGCTGGCGGTCCGGCAGGTGCCCGGCGCGGCCTTCGAATGCGCCGACATCCGCGAACTCTCCTTTGACCAGGGAGCTTTCGATGCGGCCTGCGCGTACTTCTCACTGCTTCAGATGTCCCGCGAGGACCAGTCCCAAGTCCTGCGGAAGCTCGCGCGGCTGCTGGTTCCCGGCGGCCATCTGGTCGTGGCCACCGTGCCACTGGACGTCGAGGACCTCGGTGTCGTCTTCATGGGGCACGAGGTACGGGCGACGAGCTTCGGACCGGAGGAGTTCACGGAGCTGGTCACCGAGGCCGGCTTCTCGGTGGTGTGGGAGCAGAGCACCCTTTTCACCCCGGAGTACGAAGCGGCGTTGGCGGAGCCCCAGTTGTTCCTGCACTGCCGTCGGGCCTGACGCCGGGTCCGGCGGCTATTCAGCGCTCGACCGGCACCTGTTCGGGGCGATGCCCGCGCCGGATCCCAGGGCACCGCCGGACAAGGGCGGCGGTGCGCCCGCCCGCGCGCAGCGGGCCCCTCCAGTTGCGCAGTGCCTGCCTGCTGCATCCGCGCCACTGCGCGGGCGAGACCGGTACGGCCTGCCCGCCCCGCGTGACCAGCGCGTTCACCGGGGTCATCGGATCCGTCGCCATGGTCTTGGCGAGCAGCACGCCGATCACCAGCGGGGCCAGGGACAGCGCCAGAGTCGTGCCGGCCGTGGTGACCTGCTGGATGCGGGGGCGGAGCGGTGCGTCAGGAAGCATGACTGTCATTCGACCAGCGGCCGCCCGCCGCCGGATCGGACGACGTACTCAGCTCGACCCGCCCGCGTACTCACGCCCGGATGCACGAGGGCGGGCCACCGTGCCCGTCCGGTGACGGGCCCCTACGCTTCGGTGCCGGGATCGGAACCCGTTCCGGAGGCGGCCTTGATGCCCTTGGTGATGTCGTCCATGACCGAGAGTGAGGGCGCCTCGGAGTTGATGTCGAAGCCGGACCGGACCACGATCAGCATGTCCTTGGAGCGGGGGGACGGGAAGGCCAGCGACTGGACGTACCCGTCGTCACCGTTCTCCGTCACCACCTTCCAGCGCACCACGTAGCCCTGCTCGCCGGCCACGGTGACCGGCTCGGACTTCAGCTCCTGATGCGAGGTGATGTCGCCGTAGCCCTGCGAGCCGTACGATTCCGTGGCATTGGCGGAGATGTCCTTCACCGCCGTGGCCTTCGCAGTCGTGGTGTCGAGCTTCAGGCCCTTCGCGGGCATGGAGACCACCCCGCCGCGCACGCACTTCTCGGCGGTGTCACCGGGACAGGGGTACTCACCCGTGGTCACCTCCGCACCGGCGATTCCGGAACTGCCCTTCCAGCCGTCGGGCACCGGCAGGCTGATCCCGCTGGCCAGGTCCGTGGCGTAGCCCTCCTCGGTCTGTGGCATCCGCTGCTCGGGGCCCCCGCTCTCGCCTCCGCCTCCGCCCGGCGCGCCCGGCTCGGGGCCGGGAGCCTCCGGCGCGGTGGACGGATTCGGCGCCGCGCGTTCATCGGTGTCGCCGGAGTTGTCCGACAGCAGGAAGAGGCCGCTCCCGATGGCGGCGAGGACCACCACACCGGCGGTGATGCCCAGTCCGATGCGCGTACGGCGGCGCCGGGCGACGGCGGGTGGCACACGGAGGTGGTCGGTCCAACGGGTGCCGTCCCACCAGCGCTCGTGGACGGGACCGATTCCTGTATACCCGGGGTCTGGGTGCCAGCCGGGCGGGCTCATCTGGGTCACGAGCCCCACCGTAGAACGGTTGCGTGAGAATCGCATGAATCGGGCTGTGCCGACCGGGATCTCCGTCGTCCCGGCGTCAGCCACTGTGGGAGGCCGAACGATGAGCGAACAACCAGCCGTGCGGACCGAGCGCGACGGCCCCGTGTTCACGGTGATCCTGAGCCGGCCCGAGGTCCGCAACGCCGTGGACGGGCCGACCGCGAGCCGACTGGCCGATGCCTTCCGGGAGTTCGATGCTGATCCGGACGCGTCCGTCGCCGTGCTGTGGGGCGAGGGCGGAACGTTCTGCGCGGGCGCAGACCTGAAGGGCATCGGCACGGCGCGGGGCAACGAGGTCCTGGCCGACGGCGACGGGCCGATGGGGCCGACCAGGATGCGCCTGAGCAAGCCCGTCATCGCGGCGGTCTCCGGTCATGCGGTGGCCGGGGGCCTGGAGCTGGCCGTCTGGTGCGACCTCCGGGTGGCCGAGCAGGATGCGGTGTTCGGGGTGTTCTGCCGCCGCTGGGGTGTGCCGCTGGTGGACGGCGGAACCGTGCGGCTGCCGCGTCTGATCGGTGAGAGCCGGGCCATGGACATGATTCTCACCGGGCGGCCCGTCCCGGCCGCCGAGGCGTACGCCATGGGGCTTGCCAACCGGATCGTGCCGCCCGGCGAGGCGCGCGGCGCGGCGGAGCGGCTGGCCCGGGAGATCGCCGCGTTCCCGCAACTGTGCCTGCGCCACGACCGGCTGTCGGTGCGCGAGCAGCACGGTCTGAGCGAGCCCGAAGCGCTGGCCGCGGAGTACCGGCACGGTCTGGTGCCACTGACCTCGGGGGAGACGCAGGCCGGGGCCGAACGGTTCGGGGGCGGTGCGGGCCGGCACGGATCCTTCGACGAGTGACCTGTGGGCCGGCGGCGGGGCCCTGCCTCTGCCGCCGTCGGCCGGAGCGAAAACTCGACGACGCCGCCTCGCGAGCCGCCTACGCTCATCGGATGTCGACCAATCAGTACCCCGCCAAGCCCCGGCCCGGTGACCGTGTCGCCGTGCTGTCCCCCTCCTCCGGCCTCCCCGGCATCCTGCCCCTGCCCCACGAGCTGGGACTGCGCAGGCTCCGCCGGGAATTCGGGCTCGAACCCGTGGAATACCCGACGACGCGGAAGATGGGATCCACCCCGCAGGAACGGGCCGCCGACATCCACGCGGCGTTCGCCGACCCGGACATCAAGGCCGTGATCTCCAGCATCGGCGGCGACGACCAGATCACCGTGCTGCCGCACCTGGACCGCGACCTGCTGCGCGCCAACCCCAAGCCCTTCTTCGGGTACAGCGACAACACCAACCTGCTGGTGCTCCTCGAAAACCTGGGCATCGTCGGATATCACGGTGGCACGGTGATGGTCGAGATGGGGCGTCCCGGCGCGATCCACCCGCTGACCGCCGAGTCCCTGCGGGCCGCCCTTTTCACCCACGGCGCCTTTGAACTCACCCCGTCCAAGGAGACCGGTGGGGCGAACGGCCGGTGGGAGGAGCCCCGCACCTTCGATTCCGAACCCGAGATGCGGCCCTGCAACGGCTGGACATGGCACAACGCAGACGGCCGGACCGTGCAGGGCGCGAGCTGGGGCGGAAGTCTGGAGATCCTCTCCTGGATGCTGATGGCCGATCGTGAGATCCGGCCGGTCGACGGCTACGCGGGGCGGGTGCTGTTCCTCGAAACGTGCGAGGAGATGCCTTCGGCAGAGGAGGTCTACCGGATTCTGCGGAACATGGGAGAGCGGGGTCTGCTCGCGCGGTTCCCCGCCCTCCTCATGGGCCGGGCCAAGAACTGGTCGTTCGAGCAGCCGCTCGACGCCGAATCGGGGGAGCGCTTCCGTGAGGAGCAACGGCAGGCGGTTCTGCGGGCGTTAAGCGAGTATGCCCCCGAAACGATGGCCGTGCTCGACGTGGACCTCGGCCACACCGACCCCCAACTGGTCATTCCGTTCGGCGGACAGATCGAGGTGGACGGAGTGGGCCGCCGCATCGTCGTCACCTACTGAGCCGGAGCCGGAGCCGGAGCCGGAGCCGGAGTGCGGGCGGCACCGGTTCTTTGGTCCGACCATATGCGGTGTGTGACATAGTTGAAGATCGGGCAGCAGAAGCGACGGCAACCGGACGATTCCGGCTGAGGCAGGGGGTGACGGATGCCCGTCGAATGGCAACCCGTACGGCAGTCCCGTACGCATGAGCTCGTGCTCCAGAGCATCGAGGAGCGGGTGTTCGCAGGCGAACTCCGGGCGGGCGACCGGCTGCCGCCCGAGCGCGAACTCGCTCCGGTGCTCGGGGTCAGCCGGTCCGCGCTGCGCGAGGCGCTGAGGGTGCTGGAGACCATCGGTGTGCTGGTCGCGCAGCCGGGCCGGGGGCCGGATGCCGGGGCGCGGATCGTGCGCAACCCCGACGACGCGCTCGGGCGGCTGCTGCGACTCCACTTCGCGCTGGGCAGCTACAGCCTGGAGGACGTCCTGGAGGCGCGCGTCGTGCTGGAGAGGTCCAGTTTCGAGGCGGCGGCGCAGCATGCCTCCCCGGAGGGCCTCGAAGAGGCCCAGGTGCTGGTCGTGCGCATGGGGGAGCCGGATGTCGGGGTGGCGGAGTTCAACGATCTGGACACCCGGTTCCATGTGCACATCGCCCGCAGCTCCGGCAATGAACTGACCTCCACGCTCACCTCCGCCGTCCGTGAGTCGGTGCGCCCGCTGATCCTGCGGGCGCTGGAGGAGGCCGAGGACTGGCCGGCCACGGCCGCCGCACTCAACGCGGAGCACACCGAGCTGCTGAGGCTGGTGCGCGCCGGCAAGGGGGCGAAGGCCGCCGATCTCGTGGAGCGGCACATCCGCAGTCTCCACGGCACGCTGGTCGACGAGGACTCCGACCGGGTGCGCGAGGATTCCTGACCCCCGCGCGGAGTTCTCCGGCCGGACGGCCGGAGAACTCCGCGCGACCGAGTCGTTATTGTCAGGTTCATGGAAAAGGCGCGTGGCGCGCTTCAGTCTTCAGGTTCCGGACCGAGGCTAGTATGGTCGGACCGTAAAAATGAAGACGTGAACGATCGGAGAGACCCCATGCGCATCGGACTCTTCGCCACTTGTCTGGGAGGCACGCTCTTCCCCGAGGCGGTGAAATCGACCGCGGTCCTGCTCGCCCGCCTGGGCCACGACGTGGTGTTCCCGCCGGGGCAGACCTGCTGCGGTCAGATGCATGTCAATACCGGCTACCAGCGCGAACCCGTGCCTCTGGTGCGGAACTTCGCCGATCAGTTCGGCGACGCCTCGATCGAGGCCGTCGTCATGCCGTCCGGATCGTGCGCGGGCTCGGTCCGTCACCAGCACGAGATCGTCGCCGAACGGTACGGGGACGCGGCGCTGCGGGCGGGCGTCGCCACGGTCAAGGCCAAGACCTACGAGCTCTCGGAGTTCCTCGTGGACGTCCTGGACGTCGAGGACGTCGGAGCGTACTTCCCGCACCGGGTGACGTACCACCCAACCTGTCACTCCCTGCGCATGCTCCGCGTCGGTGACAAGCCTCTGAAGCTGCTCCGCGCTGTCGACTCCATCGACCTCGTCGAGCTCCCGGAAGCAGACTCCTGCTGCGGATTCGGCGGAACCTTCGCTGTCAAGAACGCCGAGACGTCGACCGCGATGCTCCAGGACAAGATGCGCAACATCGCCACCACCGACGCCGAGGTCTGCACTGCGGGCGACTCGTCCTGCCTGATGCACATCGGCGGCGGACTCTCCCGGATCAGGTCGGGCACCCGCACCCTGCACCTCGCCCAGATCCTCTCCGCCACCCGCACCTCGCCGTACGTCCCCACGGAGGCCGTCCGATGAGCAGCACCTTCCTCGGCATGCCCGCGACCCCGCCCCGCTCCCCGTACGGGACCGGCAATCTGCGCGGCGACCGGAAGTTCCCCAGGGCCGCCCACGACGAACTGCGCAACGAACAGCTGCGCCGCAATCTCGGCCGGGCCACCCGCACCATCCGCGCCAAACGCCTCAACGTCACCGGTGAGCTGCCCGACTGGGAAGCACTGCGCGAGGCGGGTTCGGCCATCAAGACCGACACCATGAACCGGCTCCCCGAACTCCTGGAGCAGCTGGAGCGGAAGGTCACCGAGCGCGGCGGCACCGTCCACTGGGCGCGCGACGGCGTCGAGGCCAACGAGATCGTCACCCGGCTGGTCAAGGCGACGGGCAGCAGCGACGTCATCAAGGTCAAGTCGATGGCCACCCAGGAGATCGGCCTCAACGAACACCTCGAATCGGTCGGCATCACCCCGTACGAGACGGACCTCGCCGAACTGATCGTCCAGCTCGACCACGACAAGCCGTCGCACATCCTGGTCCCCGCGATCCACCGCAACCGCGACGAGATCCGGCAGATCTTCCTCAAGGAGATCCCGGGCGTCGACCCGGGCCTGGACAACGTGCCCGCGCATCTCGCCGCCGCAGCCCGCGCCTATCTGCGCGAGAAGTTCATGACGACCAAGGTGGCGGTCTCCGGCGCCAACTTCGGCATCGCCGAGACCGGGACCCTCGCCGTCGTGGAGTCAGAGGGCAACGGCCGTATGTGCCTGACGATGCCCGACACCCTGATCACCGTCATGGGCATCGAGAAGGTACTGCCGCGCTACCAGGACCTCGAAGTCTTCCTTCAGCTGCTGCCGCGTTCCTCCACCGGTGAGCGGATGAACCCGTACACCTCGATGTGGACCGGGGTGACGCCGGGCGACGGGCCGCAGGACTTCCATCTGGTCCTGCTCGACAACGGACGCACCGCGGCGCTCGCCGACCGGATCGGACGCGAGGCCCTCAACTGCATCCGCTGCTCGGCCTGCCTCAACGTCTGCCCGGTGTACGAACGGGCCGGCGGCCACGCGTACGGATCGACGTACCCCGGACCGATCGGTGCGGTCCTCACCCCGCAGCTCGCCGGGATGCACGCGGCCAAGGACGACCCCAACAGCTCGCTGCCGTACGCCTCCAGCCTCTGCGGCGCCTGCTTCGACGCCTGCCCGGTCAAGATCGACATTCCGTCACTGCTGGTCGAACTGCGCCACCAGAACACCGAACAGGCCGGCACGACGGCGGAGAAGCTGGCCATGAAGGCCGCGGCCACTGTCATGAAGCACCCGAAGCTCTTCACCGCCGCGCAGAAAGGGGCGGCGATCGGCCGTGTCGTCGGCGGGCGGGACGGCAGGATCTCGCACCTGCCGCCGCCGTTCAACGGCTGGAGTGAGAGCCGGGACACCGCGGCGCCGCCGAAGCAGACCTTCCGCTCCTGGCTGGCATCGGCCGAGGGCGCCGCGACGATGCGGGCCGCCGCGGGCGAGTACGAGAAGAACCGGAAGCAGAAGAAGGAGGAGGAGAAGTGACGACCGCTCGTGACACGGTGCTGGGCAGGATCAAGGACGCACTCGCCCTCGCCCCCACCCCGGACATCACCGTCCCGCGCGCCTACCGCACCGGCCGCACCCTCCCCGACGACGAACGCCTGGCCCTCTTCACGGACCGGCTCGTCGACTACAGGGCGGCGGTGCACACCTGCACCGCCGACCGCACGGCCCAGGTCGTGGCCGAGGTGCTGCGGGAGCACGGGGCGCGGCGGATCGGTGTGCCGGCCGGACTCGACCCGCAGTGGCTGGACGCGTACGAGGGCGAGGTCCAGCAGGACTCCGGCGACATCCCGGCGCCCCGGCTCGAAGCCCTGGACGGAGTCCTCACCGCTTCCGCCATCAGCTGCGCCGAGACGGGCACGATCTTCCTGGACGGCTCGCCCGGCCAGGGACGGCGGGCGCTGTCCCTGGTCCCTGATCTCCATGTGTGCGTCGTCGATCTGTCCACGGTCGAGGCCGGTGTGCCGGAGGCGGTGGCGCGGCTGGAGCCGCAGCGGCCGACGACGCTGATCAGCGGACCCTCGGCCACGTCCGACATCGAGCTGGAGCGGGTGGAGGGCGTGCACGGTCCGCGCACCCTTGCCGTGGTGATCAGAACGGACAGATAGGCCCTGCCGACGGGTGGTGGCGCGCGGCCGGCAGGTCGCGCACCCCGGTGCTCAGCCGTGCGTGACCGTCATCGGCTCGAAGCGGATACGGGTCTTCGCCGCGTCCTGCGCCCAGCGGACCTCCACCGTGTCCCCGTCCACCGTCACACCGCTCACCACCGTGTCGAGCGGCGCCGCTTCGGACTCTGCAGTCAGCGAGGCGAGCGCGACCAGCACCACCTTGCCCTCGGCGGGCGCGGCCAGCCGGGGCACCACTGCCCAGGGGGTGTACGCGGTGCCCTGCGGGGCCCGCACCTCGTCCCTCGATTCCCAGCCGTACAGGCCGTGCAGGGCGGAGGCCAGGCCGTCGTCGCGGCCGGTGGCCCAGCCCGTCTGCTCCACCCGGGCCCCGTCCGGCGCGCCGACAACCCGGTGCACCCGCAAGTCGTACCGGCCGTGCGCCACGGTGACGCTCTCCACCCGCATCCCCGGCACCATCGGGGAGCCCGAGGCGAACACCGGGCGGTGCCAGGAGGCGGCCCAGCCCCAGCCGTCGCCCCCACCGGCGCCCAGCGCACGGATGACCCGGCGAACGCTGCGCACTCCGGCGACCACCACGGCCAGATGATTGTCCGCCACGTTCGCCTTCGAGGTGGGGCCGGTCACCGTGGAGTACGACTGGCGGCTGTACAGCGGATCGTCCTGCGCACCCGACTCGCCCTCGTGCGGGCGCACAAGGTCGCTGCCGTGGTTGTGCAGCCGCACGATCCCGTCCGCGCGGGTGGACTGGGCGAGCAGTCCCGGCGCGGGCAGCGCGAGCACCCGGTCGGGGCCCTCGCTCGGTGCGGGCTCCTCGGTCGCGGCCCACAGCGGATGGCCCTCGGGAGCGAGCAGCGAGACGAAGGCCTTGGACGCCCAGTACGGCGACGCGGGCGCCGAATAGTTCTGCAGCGACGCCTCGTGCGGGCCGTGCCAGCCCAGGTTCAGCAGCCCGTCCGTACCCGTCGCGCCCCGCTCCAGGAAGTAGCGCAACGATCCACTGATCACCCGCCGTGAGGCGCCGGGTGTGAGCGGGGTGTGCCCGCTGATGGCGCCGAGCGCGACCGAGGAGGCGGCCGCGAAGCGGTAGGTCAGCGAACGGCCGAAGTGGATCGGCGCACCGTCGCCGCCGAACAGCAGCGAGAAGCCCTCCAGATGCTCGCGCAGCCGGGCGCCGTAGTGCGCGGACAGCTCCGCGTCGCCCGACAGATGCGCGTCCAGCATCGGATAGAGGTGCAGCGCCCAGCCGTTGTAGTGGTCGAAGGCGCGGCCGTCGCCGTCCGCGTACCAGCCGTCGCCCCGGTACCAGCCCTCCAGCAGTTCGAGGGCCCGCTGCCTGGCCCGTGCGGTCTCCGCGTCGCCACGTCCCACGGACTCCAGGAACCCGGCCACGGAGTAGGGGAAGAGATACCAGTTGTTGGGGGAGGGGACGTGCCGCAGCGCGTCGCGCAGCCACTCCTCGGTCCGGTCCCGCACCCCGTCGTCCAGCCGGTCCCAGAGCCACGGCCGGGTCAGCCGCAGGCCGATGGCGACCGAAGCGGACTCGACCATGGGCTGGCCGAAGACGGAATGATCGCGGATCAGCGGCCAGGACTCCGCATCGTCAAGGCCGGGGGTACGGGTGCCGGCCGCGAGCCCGTCCGCATACCGGTCGAGCCAGCCGTGCGGGTCCTTGCCGTCCGCGCCCGCGACCCGGAAGGCGGCGGCGAGAAAGGTGCGCGCGTAACCCTCCAGACCGTCGGAGCGCACTCCGGACGCGGACGGCCTGCCCGGCAGATCCAGCAGCGCGCCGCCCGGCGTGGCCCACTCCCAGGCGGCCCGCAGCAGCCCGTCGGCAGCAGCCTCCCAGTGGGTGCGGGTGTAGCCGGTGTGCGGGCTCAACGCCAGGTCATCGGCGGGGAGTTCGATCGGAGAGCTCGGGCGGGGAGCGGTCATGCGAGGAATGCCAGCCTTTCGCGTCGTACGGGATGGGCGAAACCGTCGCCCATGGCCCAGCGGCCGGCCTCGCCCGCCGCCAGATCGACCAGTCGCCGCAACTCGTTGCCCTGGGAGCCGGCGAGGTGCGGGGTGATCAGGGCGTTTTCGCACTCCCAGAGGGGATGCGCGGGAGGCAGTGCGTCGGGATCGGTGACGTCGAGGATCGCCCGGATCCGGTTCTGCCGGAGTACGTCGGTGAGCGCGTCCTGGTCGACGACGGCGCCCCGCGCGGTGTTGATGAGCACACCGTCCGGGCGCATCGAGGTGAGCAGTTCACGGCTGACGAGCCCGCGGGTGGCCGGCAGCAGCGGGGTGTGGACGCTCACCACGTCGCTCTGCTCGAACAGTTCGTCGAGGGCTACGGGCCGGACGCCCAGCGCGGCGGCCTCCTCGTCGCTGACGTACGGATCGTGCAGCAGGACGGGCAGATCGTAGGGGCGGAGCAGTTCGACGACGCGTCGGCCGATCATGGAGGCGGACAGAATGCCCACGGTGCGGCCGTAGTTCCCGACCCGGTCGGGGGTGGCGAGCCAGTTGTCGCGGCGGCGCTGAGTCCGGTAGTCGTGGGCCCGCTCCAGGACCCGCTTGCCGGAGAGCAGGATCATCGCGACGGTGTACTCGGCCACCGGCAGCGCGTTGGCGGCGGCTGCCGAGGACACCTCGATCCCGCGTTCCCAGCAGGCCTCGGTGATGTGTCCGCGGACGCTGCCCGCGGTGTGGACCACGGCGCGCAGGCGCGGCGCCGCGTCGAGGGCGGCCGCGTCGAGCGGTGGACAGCCCCAGCCGGTGACCAGGATCTCGACACCGGCCAGCACGGCGCGGGCCCGGTCGGTGCCGAAGTCGTCGATCGCGGGCAGCGGCGCGAGGTCGCACACCTCGTCGAGCGCGGCCAGGAACCGGGCGTCGAGGAGCGCGTCCGCGGCGGCCGGTTTCATGGCGACGGCGGCGCGTGGCCGGTTCCGGGCGGCCGGGGCGGAGGGGTCTGTGCTGGGCATCTCTCTCCTGGCGGGGGTAAGGGGGCGGTGGCCCGGTCACTTCACGCATCTGCGGTGAGCCCCGACTTCCGGAAAAGCTGGGGCAGGGCGAAAGCGAGCATCAACGGCAGGACGGCGAGCAGCGAACCCGTGATCACGACGGTGATGCGCGTGGCGCGCTTCCCGTGCCTGCTGCCCGGCCCGGACGGCGCGTCGCCGTTGCCGTTTCCACCACCGCGGGCGCCCGACACAGCCGCCGGCGGCAGGGCGGGGATCGTGGCCGACGCGGATCGACGGCTCTGTCCGACCGGGCATGTGCGCCTCCCGCGGCTTCTCCATCGGCTCACGGGGAATCCTGATCGGCTGATCGGTACTGGTCAAGAGATCGCTCAGAAGAAAATCAAAGCGGTCAAACGCTCAATCCTTGGAGGGTGGCGGCCCTTGCGCCGATCCGCGCACCTCAAGCGTGGGAAGCAGCTCCGTCCGGCGCACCGGACCGCTCGCCCCGACGGCTCCGGAAAGCCGGTGGAGCAGCAACTCGGCGGCGGCCCGGCCGATCTCCGCCTTCGGCGGTGCCACCGCCGTCAGTGGCGTACTGCCGAGGGCCGCGACCACATCGTCGTACGCCACCACCGAGCAGTCCCGGGGGACCTCCACACCGCTCTCCGCCAGCCGCTGCACCAGCATCAGCGCATCGATGTCGCCGTGCAGCACGGCCCCCGTGGCACCCCGCTCCCGCAGCAGCGCGGCGAGGTCGGGAGCGGCCCGGCCGCCGGCCGCCGGAGCGGATCCGCGAGGCTCGCCCGAGGCCTCGGGCGAGCTCAGTACCACCGACCAGTCCTCCACCTCCGCACGGCCCGCCGCGATCTCGGTGAACGCCGCACGAATGCTGCGCGCCGTGGGGCTGTCGTCCCGGGCGGCCAGCACGATGCGGCGATGCCCCAACGACACCAGATGGTCCACGGCGAGGTGCGTTCCGTACCAGTGGTCGGAACATACGGAGTCCAGGGCGTGCAGCGCGCTGCCCGGCCGGGGCCGCCGCTCCATCAGCACGGTCGGTACCCCCACATCGGCCAGCCAGCCGTAATCCAGCTCCTCCGACCGGGCGCTGGGCCAGCGCGGCGCGATCAGCAGCCCGCGCGCCCCGTCCGCCAGCGCCCGCTCCACCAGCGGACGTTCGGCACCCGGCGACGGGGGCGCGATGTGCAGGGCGATCCGTACCCCGGACTCCTCCAGGACGGACCGGGCACCGTGCAGCGTCTCGTACAGGTACGAATGCCGCTCCGGGACGACCAGGGCGACCGCCCCCGCCTCCCCGGCCGCCTCCTCGCCCCGGGCCGCCGGGACCGCGGCGGGCGGCTCCGGCTCCCGGACCGGCCGGGCCACCCCGTGCCCGCGGCGCAGCCGTCCGACCCGGGCCAGCTCCTCGACGTCCCGCCGGACCGTGACCACCGAGACGTCCAGCTCGGCCGCGAGTGCGCTCACCTTGACGGCGCCGCGCGACTCCACCACCGACAGGATTCGCTGACGCCTGAGTTCAACCGGCTCCCGCATGCTGCTGGCCCCCTCGCCGTACCGCCACGCGTTGTTCGTTTGAACGCTTCCGGTGAGCGTTCGGGTCGCAGCATAGCGATCGGGCTTCGGCCGTCCACGGACGCGAACTGCCCCGTACATCCCACCAGCCCCGGCAGGCACTCTTGCGACTCCCGCGCAACGGCGCCTAACGTCAATGGACTTGGGACCGACGCCGAGGGGAGGGGCACATGGAGATCAAGAAGGTAGTGGTCCGCGAGGAAGAGGCGAAGAACCGCGAACGGCAGACGATCGAGAAACGCCCGACGCGCTGAGAGGCTGTCGGGTGCGTGCGTTCCGGTCGGCCGGCACCTGACGCGACCGGCCCACCGGGCCGGGGCGCCGCGGCCGGACAGTGAGGAAAAGGGCGGACGCCGGGCGAGACCCGGCGCCCGCCCCCGTGCCGTGGGAGACGCAGTGCGCATACATCTGGTGACCATGCCCTGGCAGCCGATCGAACTTCCCTCGCTCCAGGTGGGGCTGCTGCACTCGCTGCTGGGCCGTACCCGGCCGCACGACGAGGTGCGCGAGTTCCACGGCTCCCTGCGCTGGGCGGAATTCCTGCTGGAACGTTCGCAGGGAGCGCTGCGGCCCGGCGACCACGTTGCGGTAGGCAGTGAATCGATCTTCGACGGCCTCGGGGACTGGGTCTTCTCCGGCGTCCTGTACAAGGACCCCGAATGGGGCGTGGCACAGCTCAAGGAGTACGCCACCCGGCACGGGACCGACATCTCCACCGCGACCGCGATGAGGGCCCATGCGGCGGAATTCATCGACGAGAGCGCGAGCGCGATACTCGGCGACGCACCTGATGTCGTGGGATTCACCTCCACGTTCATGCAGAACATCTCCTCGCTGGCGCTCGCTGCGGAGCTGAAGCGACGCCGCCCCGGACTGACCGTCGTGTTCGGCGGAAGCAACTGCGACGGCCCGATGGGTCACGCCCTGCACCGCAACCACCGCTTTGTCGACCATGTGGTGCGCGGGGAGGGGGAGTACGCCCTGCCCGCCCTGCTCGCCCACGTCGAGGCGGGCACCCCACCGGCCGATGTGCCCGGACTCTGCTGGTGGGACGGGCCGGAGTCGCGCGCCAACGAGGAGTCCCGGCGCACTGTGGCGCCCGGCGACATCCCCTCGCCCGACTACGACCTCTGGCAGGCGGCCATCGACGCCTCCCCGCTCGCGGAGTACGTCCATCCGAAACTGGTGGTGGAGGGGGCACGGGGCTGCTGGTGGGGCGAGAAGCACCACTGCACCTTCTGCGGGCTCAACGGATCGGCGATGACTTTCCGCGCCAAGACCGGAAGCCGGCTGTGGGACGAGGTCGACCGCCTGGTGCGCCGCCACCGCATACTGGATGTCGTCACCGTCGACAACATCATCGACATGGCGTACTTCAAGGACTTCCTCCCGCTCGCCGCCGACAGCGACTGGGACCTGCGCATGCACTACGAGGTCAAGTCCAACCTCACCCCGGAGCAGCTGGAACTGCTCGCCCGCGCCGGATCGGTCCATATCCAGCCCGGCATCGAGAGCCTCAACAACAAGGCCCTGGAGCTGATGGACAAGGGGGTCAGTGCGGCCCGCAACATCCGTACGCTCCGCGAGTGCGAGAATTACTCGCTCACCTGCTCCTGGAACTATCTGTACGGCTTCCCGGGAGAGAGCGCCGCGGACTACGCCGCCGTCATCGACCAGATGCCCGCGCTCGTCCACCTCCAGCCGCCCGGCGGCGCCCACCGCATCCAACTGGAGCGGTTCAGTCCCAACTTCGCCGACCCCGCGCTGGGATTCCACGAGCGCAGGCCAGCCGAGATGTACCGCCACGTTTACGACCTGCCCGAGGAACAACTGGCCGATCTGGTCTACCTCTTCGACACCCCGCCCGCCGGGATCGGCGGCGGGACCGAGGCACGGCTCAAGGCCGCGGCCCGCGACTGGTACACCGGCCACCCCTCCTCGACCCTGGTCCTGGAACAGCCGGAGGGCACGGAGGGCGAGGAGGCGCTCCTCGTCCACGACCGACGGCACGGCTGGCCGCGCCGCACCCACCGGCTCACCGGCTGGCGGGCCGCCGCCCTCCGCCACCTGGAGGCTGGCCGCACCCGCCCTGCGCTGCACCGGCTGCTGACGGCCGACGGGGACCCGCCCTCAGCCGAGGAGCTCGGCGCCTGGCTCGACGAAGCGGTCGCACTGGGCCTCCTCTTCGACGACGGACGTTCCTACGTGTCCCTGCCCACCTGGTACGTACCGGTCCGGTCGGTCGAACGCACCCAGGGACCGGACGGGACGACGGACGCGCCCCACAACAGCCGGGAGAAGGCCGCCGGATGAGCCCCCTGCCCGCACCCCCGGCCCGTACCGCACCCGCCCTGCCGGCCGGGCCGGTACCGCACCGGATCCGAGGACGGCTGGTGACGGTGGACGAACCCCTGCGGCTGGGCGGGGGCGGCCGACCGGCGGCTGAAGCGGTTCGGTTCCTGCGCGAGTGCCAGAGCCGCGATCTCGTCGTGCGATGGACACCGGCCACCGACGACCCCCTGTTCACCGGTCCCGCACACGAGGTCGCCGCGACGGCCGGACTCCTGCGCCATCTGCCCGCCCCCGGCCCGCTGCCCGGCGAACCGCCGGAACTCACCGTGTGGCGGGACCGCCACGCCTACGGACAGCTCTACCACCGGCGCGGCCCGGACTTCGTCACCGTCATGGACCGCAGGGAGCCCTCGGCCGCCGCCCGCTTCACGATCGACGACCCGGACCTGCTCGCCACCTTCCGCACCGTCCAGGACCCCGCCGCCGCGGCCGAGCTGAGCCCCGTCGGACGGGAAGCGGTGGAACTGCTGGCCTCCGAACGCCTCGCATGGGTGAGAGGCGGCTGGGTGGTGGCCCTGCCGCCCCGCATCCGCCGGTGGCCCGTGCCCTGCACCGACATCTGAGCCGGATGGAGCAGCTGCCCGACCCGTCTCCCCCTTCCGCCCGCACACGCACCGACGGGACCGGCCCTCCCGGCCGCCCGCTGCTGCGCCACCGGCCGTTCGCGCTGCTGTGCGGGGAACAGATCGCCAGCTCCGTCGGACGCCAGGTCACCACCCTGGCCCTCGCGCTGCTCGCCGTGACCCGGCTGGACGCGGGACCGTTCGGCGCCTCCGCGCTGATGGCGCTGAGCTACCTCCCCGGCGCGCTGCTCAGCCCGTTCGCCGGTGTGCTGGCCGACCGGGCGCGGCTGCGCGCCCTGACCGTACTCCTCACCATTCTCCAGGTGCTCGTCGTCGGCTCCGTACCGCTGGCGGCCGCCCTGGACCGGCTGGCGTTGCCCCAGCTGTACGCGGTGGCCACCGCGTCCGGCGCGCTGACCTCCATGCTTGCCGTCGCCCTCCAGACGGCCCTGCCCCGGGTCGTGCACCCCGAGCAGCTGCTGACCGCCAACTCCGCGCTGACCGGCGCCCGGACCACCGGACAGATCGGCGGCCCCGCGCTCGGCGGCGTACTGGTGGGTCTGACCGGTGCCTCGACGGCACTCCTCGCCGCCTGTGCGGCGTACGGAATCGAGTCACTGCTGCTGCTCGCACTTCCCGCCACGCTCAACAACCCTGCCCGGCAGGGCAGTCGCACATCGGAGTCCCGAACAGCCGTGCTACGCGAGGGACTCGAAGTGGTGCGCGGGGAAAGGGTGCTGCGTCGGCAGGTGCTCGCGGGGGCCGGGTTCAATCTCGGCAGCGGCGCCGCCGACGCGCTCTTCGTGCTCTACGCCACCCGTGATCTCGGGTTGCACGCCTGGCAGTTGGGGACGGTCTACGCCGCGTTCAGCGTCGCCACCATTCTCGGAGTGCTGCTGGCTGGCCGGTTCGCCGCCACCATCGGACTGGCCAGGGCGACCCGGATCTGCGCCGTGGTGGCCGCCCTCGCGATCTTCCTGATCCCGGGCGCCTCGCTGGGCCCCGGCTTTCCGGCGCTGCTCGCGTACCAGTTCCTCTTCGGCCTCGCGGCCACGGTCTGGGCCATCTCCATGACCACCACCCAGCAGCTGATCACACCGCCCGAGCTCCAGGGCAGGGTCGCCGGGGTCCTTCAGGCCGCACTCATCGGCACGGTGCCGATCGGCGCACTCGGCGGCGGCGCGCTCGCCGCCTGGCTGGGCAACGTCCCGGTGCTCACCGGCGGCGCGGCGGTGGCACTGGTTGCCGCCGCCTGCCTCTGGTGGCCGTAGGCGGGGCCCGTCATGCACTCGGCCCTCCCGGAACGTCCCTGCGGTCAGGGCTGTTCCGGGAGGGCCGGGGGACGAGCGGGCTCAGACGATGCCTTCCTCGATCTCGGCCTGCTCGCGGGCGTTGCCGTACGCCGAGGGCGTGCTGTACGAACGCCGGGCGACGAACCACCACACGGTGGCCAGGACCAGCACCGCGACCAGTGCGATCGACGCGTAGTTCATCGAGTCGACCGTCACCGGGGAGGACTGCGGGAGCAGGAACAGCACGGTCACGAAGGCGACCCACACGACGGCGATCCAGCCGATCGGCTTGCTCCAGCGGCCCAGGTGCCAGGGTCCGCGCTCGAACCGGTTGCCGGAGCGCAGCTTCAGGAAGATCGGGATCGCGTAGGCGGGCGTGATGCCGATGACGTTGATCGCGGTCACCGCGCCGTAGGCGGTGGCGGAGTACAGCGACGGCAGTGCGAGCACCCCGGCGACGACGACCGACAGCCACACCGCGTTGACGGGTGTCTGGGTGCGCGCGCTCACCTTGTGCCAGAGCGCCGAGCCCGGCAGGGCGTTGTCACGGCTGAACGCGAACACCATCCGGCTCGCGGCGGCGACCTCGGCGTTGCCGCAGAACAGCTGTGCCGCGATCACGATCAGCAGCAGGGCGGTGGCCCCGGTGGTGCCCAGCGAGTCGATCAGGATCTGCGCCGGCGGCACACCGGTGGGGCTTTTCTGGGTGCCCACGTAGTCCTGGATGGCGAAGGTAAGCCCGGCGAGCAGCACGAAACCGGCGATCCAGGAGACCCAGATCGCCCGGACGATGCCCTTGGCGGCCGTCACCGAGGCGTTCGACGTCTCCTCCGACAGGTGGGCCGAGGCGTCGTAGCCGCAGAAGGTGTACTGCGCGAGGAGCAGGCCGATCGCCGCCACGTACAGCGGGTTGTGCCAGCCCGTGTCATTGACGAACTCGGTGAAGACGAACGACGGCGACTGGTGGTGCGAGGGCACGATCGCGAGCACGGCGACGATCACCGCGACACCGGCGAGGTGCCACCACACACTGATCGAGTTGAGCACACTGACGAGACGGACGCCGAAGAGGTTCAGCACGGCGTGCAGCAGCAGGATGCAGACAAAGATGATCATTGTCTTGCCCGGTGTGGGAGTGAACCCCCACTGCAGATTCATCAGCGCACCGGTGAACAGTGCCGCACCATAGTCGATGCCTGCGATCGCACCCAGCAGACCCAGCAGATTCAGCCAGCCGGTGTACCAGCCCCACTTGCGGCCACCGAGCCGGTCGGCCATGTAGTAGAGCGCTCCCGAGGTCGGGTAGGCGCTGGTCACCTCGGCGAGCGCCATGCCGACGCAGAGCACGAACAGCCCGACACCGGCCCAGCCCCAGAGCATCACGGCCGGACCACCGGTCGACATGCCGAAGCCGTACAGGGTCATGCAGCCGGACAGGATCGAGATGACGGAGAAGCTGATGGCGAAGTTGCCGAAGCCTCCCATGCGGCGGGCGAGCACCGGCTGGTAGCCGAGTTCGCGCAGCCGCTCCTCCTCGTCCTTCGGCGGGGTTGCCTCCGCACCCGACTTGGTCGGGGTGGATATGGACATCGGGAAAACCTCCGTGAGCGGGATGGAAAGGGACGGTCGGGGTCGGTTCGGGACGGGAGGCGGCGCGGCGCGCTCGCTCAGCGGTGCGGCCCCCGTCCGGGGGTGCGGGGCGCCGACAGACAACGGCTTCGGGCGCGCAGGAAGACATCCTCGGCGTCTCCCGGGCCCTTGCGTCCGCGTATGCGGTACACCCATGGAACCGAGGTGAAATACGGGCCGAGCTCCTCGAACACCGTTGCGGCCTCGGTGAATTTGAGGGCTCCCCACAAGGCGTGGGCCAGGTGGTTCAGGTCGAGCAGGGAGTGCGAGATCGGAGGCGTACGGCGGAACCAGAGCTCCAGCGCACGGGCCGCGTCCCGTTCCGCGTCCTCGGTGACCCAGTGCAGGTCCAGGGCCTTCTCGTGGCCCTGCTCGCGGCGGTAGCGCTCGACCCGCACATACAGGGGCAGTACATGCAGTGCGGAGCCGTCCGGCGCCGAAGAAGCCGCCCACTGTACGAAGTTGACCGCCTCGGAGAGGGATCCGCCGGCCTGTCGCGCATAGACGAACTGGAGCATCCGGTGGTAGGCCTCGCGGTTGCACGGATCGCGCCTGTCGGCCTCCGCGAGCAGTCCCCACGGACCGGGGAAGAGCATCGGCCCCGGCGGGTGCAGCCGGTGCTCCTCCAGCTGTTGCCGCTCGTCCAGCTGGGACAGGGCCAGCAGGCACACCCAGGGCACCGGGTCCGCGGGCGAGGCGTTCGCGGCCGTGCGGCAGGCCTGCCAGGCCTCCTGCCACAACTCCTGCGCCCGGTGATGGCCCTCGCGGTGGGCGCGCACCGCCCGCTCGACGACGACGCGCGCCTGCATCACCGTGGCGGCGACGCTCCGGGGATCCTCGGCCAGCCAGGCCTGCACGGCGTCCGAACCGGCGGCGACCGCCCCGAGCACCTGGGTGCGCTGGGTCCACAGGGTCCAGTCCGGCGTGCGCTCCAGCAGCGTCCGCATGGACATCCAGCGTCCGGTGCGCAGGTCCTGTAACGCGACCCGAAGATCGTTGTCATGGCCGGCCGGGTGGTAGACCGGCCGAAAATCATTGTTCGCCATGGACTCGCCCTGCCCCCGTACGACAGGTCGGCACGCGACGGTCGGAAGTTCTCCTCAGCACGTCACGCAACCCGGTGGTGACATGGAACCCGTGCAGATGCGGAAAGGCGGGGAACCGGTGGATCGGGGATCGGGGCTGGCTGTCGGTCTCATCAATCCTCAAGGACGTGGGGGGTGAAGCAGCAGTTGGGAATCGAACTGCTCGAAAGCGTCCGGTTGTTGCACGGCGGTGAGTGTAAGGCCAGTCACTCCGAACTCCGGACCGATTCGCGGATCTTACTCAAGTCCGCTGATCCACCAGGACGTTGAAAGATGTACCGGTTATTCCGGTCGTGTCCCGGGCAGCCCTTGACGTGCGCGGTGGTCTGCACCACTCTGGGCGGCGAGTTCAGTGATCACGATTCCGTTCAAGCCGCAGAGCTTCAGCACCACTGGAGAGTCGATGACAGGCCCGGTACTCGCCGTGGACCAGGGCACGTCGGGTACCAAGGCCCTGGTGATCTGCCCCGAGCGCGGCGTGATCGGCTCCGCTTCCGTTCCGGTGAAGTCCCGGCACGGTGCCGGCGGTGCGGTCGAGGCGGACCCCGTCGAACTGCTCGGCTCGGTCGTCGAAGCGGGCCGCCGGGCCTTGATGCAAGCCGACGAACCGGTTGCGGCGATCGGCCTCGCCAACCAGGGCGAGACCGTGCTCGCCTGGGACCCGGACAACGGGCGGCCGCTCACCGATGCGATCGTCTGGCAGGACCGGCGCTCCACCCCGATCTGCGAGGAACTGGCCCCGCACGACGAGGAGTTGATGCACCTCACCGGCCTGCCCCTCGACCCGTACTTCGCCGCACCGAAGATGGCCTGGATCCGCCGGGAAATGACCGGCGAAGGCGTCGTCACCACCACCGACTCCTGGCTCGTCCACCAGCTGACCGGGGCCTTCGTCACGGACGCGGCGACGGCCGGACGCACCCAACTGCTCGACCTCGACCGGGCCGACTGGTCGCCCAGGGCCCTGGAAATCTTCGGTCTCGGCGACGAACGGCACCCGGATGTCGTCGACTGTGACACCACGGTCGGCACGACGACCGCCTTCGGCGGCGAACTCCCGCTCACCGGACTGCTCGTGGACCAGCAGGCCGCCCTGCTCGCCCAGAACGCCCTGGACCCCGGCAACGCCAAATGCACCTACGGAACGGGCGCCTTCCTGCTCGCGCAGACCGGGCCCGCCCCGCGCCGCGGCTCCACCGGACTGGTCAGCTGCGTCGCCTGGCGGCTCGGCGGCCGTACCAGCTACTGCCTCGACGGGCAGGTCTACACCGCCGCGTCCGCCGTCGACTGGCTCGCCGGCCTGGGGATGATCTCCGGCGCGGCCGACCTCGACCCCGTCGGCGCCACCGTCCCCGACTCCGGAGGCGTCACCTTCGTACCGGCGCTCGCCGGACTCGCCGCCCCCTGGTGGCGCGGTGATCTGCGCGGATCGGTCACCGGCCTCGGCCTCGGCACCACCGCAGGCCATCTGGTGCGCGCGCTGTGCGAAGGCATCGCCGCCCAGGTCGTCGAGCTCACCGACGCCGCCGCGACCGACCTCGGCTCACCATTGACGTCGCTCCGCGTCGACGGCGGCCTGACCCGCTCCGCACTGCTCATGCAGACCCAGGCCGACCTGCTGCAACGGCCCGTCGAGGTGTCCGCCCTGCCCGATGTCACCGCCCTCGGCGTCGGAGCGGTCGCCCGGCTCGGCCTCGACCCGCGGCTCCCGCTCCGGCAGGCCGTGCCCGACTGGAAACCCGCCATCGTGTACGAACCGCGGATCGGCGCCGACGAGGCCGCCGAACGGCGTGCCCGGTTCCGGACCGCCGTGCAGACCCTGCTGGACCAGGCCTGAGACGTACAAGAGCCACACGATGCACCCCACGATCACCTTGCCGCTGCTCCTCGTCCGCCAGGACAGCCGTGAGCTCCACCGGCAGCGGCTGCTGCCGTCCGCCCTGCCGGAGCGCGCGTTCCATCTGCGCGCCGAATGGCTCGACCGGGTCGATCCGCACGGCGGGACCGTACGGATCGCGGTGCGCTGACCGTACGTCAGGGAATGAGCAGCCAGTCCGATCCGATCGCCGCGACCAGGCCGACGGCCAGCAGCCAACTGCCGAGCCGGGTACGGCCGTTGCGGCTCAGCTCGATCACGATCCCGCACAGGATCAGCGCCAGCCCGTACACCCCGACCACCAGGACGGACGACCGGCTGGCGATCCGCAGTACGAGGACCACCGCCATCGCCGCCATGCCGACCGACGAGAGGACCACGCGCAGCCGCCTCGCCTGGCGTGGTGTCAGCCTCTGGTCCCCGGCCCCGTCGTCCGCCTCGAAGTCCGTCTCCTCGACGGCTTCGGCGTCGGCCTCCGGGACGGGTATCGGGGTGTCCGCGGCCTGGTCCTGGTCAGAAGTGCTCATGACGCGCGATCGTAGTGGCTGCGGGCCGCCCTGTTCACCGCTCCGGGTGACACACGGCGAATGCGGCGCACGGCCGACGCGTGCCCGGTCACAACCCGACCCTCGCACCGGTACGCCCCGGGCCCGGTCCGGGTCACGGGACCGGGGGCCGCAGACACGGTGCCTCGGCGGCCGCGTCGACGGGCTCCGCCCGTGCCGCGCCCCCGCCGTCCGCGGCCTGCCCCGCCGCCACCCGCCCGGCCAGCTCCTCGGCCCAGACGGTGAGTCCGTCGACACCGATCCCGTACGGCCGCAGACCCGCGAACCCGGCGAGCGCCGCCGCGCCGCGCCGCAACAGCCGTGCCCCGCCGGTTGCGTTGCCCCGGGCCGCATGGGTCAGCCCCACGGCCAGCTGCGCGAGCCCGCGCCACAACTCCCGCTCCGCCGCAGGGCCCGACTTCCACGCATCCTCGAACACCTCGTGCGCGTGGAACGGCATCCCCGCATCCAGCAGCCGCTGCGCCTCCCGTACGGTCTCCTCGGGGGTTCGCACCACCCCCTCCGGCTGCCGTTCGACTCCCGGAGCCCCGTACGGAAGGGGGCGCCCCAGCCCGTCACGCGGGCGTGCGTTGCGTGCCCTGCCCTCGGTGTCGCGGTCCCTGCGCGTCTCGTCCACTCCACGATTGTGCCCCGCACCTGCGGCGAACTGTCCGAACCACTGTCCGTGGACCCCCGGGCACGACTAGTGTCGAAAGCCATCCGCACCACCCTGGGGAGGGTAGGCATGAAGCCGTCCCGGCCGCTGTACGAGCGCGAACCGGAACTCGCTGCCGCCGCACAAGCCGTGGACGCCCTTTGCGGCGCCCAGGCCGTCGGCGGGCTGCTGATCTTCAGCGGCGAGGCAGGCATCGGCAAGACAGCACTGCTCCGCGAGATCCAGTCGATCGCCGCCGACCGCTGCACGGTCTGGTCCGCACGGGGCGGCGAAACGGTCACATCCGTGCCGTTCCACGTCGTACGCCAACTGCTGCAGCCCGCGCTCGACCCGTTCCCGCCCGACGAGGTGCGGGCCCTGTTCGGGCCCTGGTACGAGATCGCCGCGCCGGCCCTCGGACTGGCCGAACCGACCGGCCCGCAGCCGGACCCGCAAGGTGTGCGCGACGGCCTGGACTTCGTCGTCGCCCGGCTCGCGTCCCGGCTGAGCCGGCGTCCGCTGCTGCTCATCATCGACGACGCGCACTGGGCGGACGGCGAATCCCTCGCCTGGCTCGCCTCGTTCACCGCACGCCTCGGCGAACTCCCCGTCCTGGTCGTGCAGGCGCACCGCCCGGAGGAACTGGCCGCCCGCCAGAAGGAGAGCGGACCGGGCAGCGCCCACCCGTCCCAGGTCCGTGTCGCGCTGCGCGCACTCACCCCGGACGCCACTGCGGCACTGGTCCGCGCGGCCCTCGGCGAGCACGCCGACGACCCGTTCTGCCGCGAGGTGTGGGCCGTCACCGGCGGCAACCCCTACGAGGCGGTCGAGCTCGTCGCCAAGGTGCAGGACCGCGAACTGGCGCCGCTGGAGGAGTCGGCCGGGCTGCTGCGCGAACTCGGCGCATCGGCACGCGGCAGCGGCCTCGTCGCCCGCCTGGAACGGCTCGGCACCAACGCCAACCGCTTCGCCTGGGCCGCCGCCGTCCTCGGCACGGACATCTCCCAGGAACTCGCGGCCACACTGGCCGGAATGAGCCCGGCCGAGGCCGCCGACTGCACGGCACGGCTGCGCGAAGCCCGTATCGTCACCGGCTTCGACCCGCTGGAGTTCGTCCACCCGCTCATCGCGAGCGCGGTCTACCGGTCCATCCCGCCCGCCACCCGCACCGCGATGCACGGCCGGGCCGCCTGGGCGATCACCCGCGCCGGACTCGGCCCCGCCGCGGCCTCCCGGCACCTGCTCGAAGTACACCCGGACGACGACCAGGAACTGGTCGAGCAGCTCCGCGAAGCGGCCAAACAGCACCTTGCCGTCGGCGCTCCGGAGGCCGCCCGCCGCTGCCTCGAACGCGCCCTGCAGGAACCACCGAGCCAGCGCGTGAAGGCCACCCTGCTGTACGAACTGGGCTGCGCCACACTGCTCAGCTCCCCGGCCACCACCGTCCAGCACCTGCGCGCGGCCCTGGACATGCCGGGACTCGACGACGACCAGCGGATCGACGCCACCTACCGGCTCGCGGCCGCGCATTCGCACAACAACCAGCTCAAGGAAGCGGCGAGCGCCCTCGCCGCGGAGGCCGCACGCACCGCTCCCGGCCCCGGCCTGATGCGGCTCCAGGCCGCCCACTTCCTCTGGGAGGGCATGCAGGCAGACGAGGAGGACGGACCCGGTCGCTCCAGCCGCCTGGCACGCAACGCCGACCATCTGCACGGCCGCGACAACGCCGAGCGCGCCCTGCTCACGCTCCGCGCCTTCGACGCCATGCTGCGCGGCGAGAACGCCCAGCTCGTCGTCGACCTCTGCGAACGCGCCCTGGTCGACGGCCACCCCGCCCGGGGACTCGGCTGGACAGACGCGGAGTGGGGCTTCGAGCTACCGACCCTCGTCGGCATCACCTACGCCTTCACCGACCAGCTCGACCGGGCCGAGGAACTCTTCGGCGAAGCCGTCCGCGCCTTCGAGATCTCCGGCTGGAGCGGCGCGCACCTCGCGTTCGCGCACACCCTGCTCGGACTCGTCCACCGCCGTCGCGGCCGGCTGGCCGAGGCCGAGGGCTTCCTGCGCGAAGGGCTGCGCCTCGCCGACCGTGTCGGCAGCGGGCTCCCGGTCCACTGGGACGCGGCCTGTCTGCTCATCGACACCCTGGTCGCCCGCGGACGCGTCACCGAGGCCCGCGAGATCGCCGACCGCTACGCCTTCGGCGCGCCCTACCCCAGTGCGATGGTGCTGCCCGACGGCCCGTGCGTACGCGGCCGTCTGCTGCTGGCCGAAGGCCGTATGAAGGAAGCGATCGTCGAACTCGAAGCGGCCGGCCAGGCCCTCGAACCCCGTGGCAGGTTCAACGGGGTATGGGCTCCCTGGGCCGGCGACCTCGCCCGAGCCCTGGCCGAGGAGGACCCGGCCCGAGCCGAGCAGATCGCCACCTCGGCCCGGGTGCACGCCGAGCGCTTCGGCACGGACACCGCGATCGGCGAGGCCCTGCGCTGCGTCTCCCAGTTCGCCGCACCCGAGGACGCCGTCCACCTCCTGGCCGAGTCGGTCCGCCATCTGGAGGCGTCCCCGTCCGCGTACGAACACGCGCTGGCCCTCGTCGACTACGGCATCGCGATCCGGTCCCCGCGCGAACTCGCCAGGGCCCACAAACTGGCCACCGCCTGCGGTGCGGAGTCCCTGGCAAACCGCGCCCACCAGGCACGGGCGTCGATCCGGTCCTCGGAGTGAGGTAATGTTTGTCCCGCGAAGCCGCCCGGCAAAAACCGGGGGAAACGCATCGGGACGTGGCGCAGCTTGGTAGCGCACTTGACTGGGGGTCAAGGGGTCGCAGGTTCAAATCCTGTCGTCCCGACTCGTGAGAGTCGCAGGCAAGAGGCCGTATCGGAGCTATCCGAAACGGCCTCTTGGCCGTTCCCGGGATCGGGGGCGATTTCCCGCCGTTGTACCGACAGAGTGCAACCTCCCTTCTTCCGCAGTGAGTTGCCCGGGGCCGGGGCAGCGCCCCGGGCGAGCGGATCGACCCGCCGTTGGCAGGCCCGCCGACGGGTGGCGCCCTGGCCCGAATATGACGTGATGGCACTCGGACAGGGCGCGACCGCCGGCCGCAGGGCGAGGTGCTGACCTGCCAGGACGACCTGGACGACAGGGACATCGAGTTCACCTACGGCAATCGGGCCCGGTACCGGCGCCAAGGGTCGGCATCCGAAGCGGTCACGGTCGCCACCGAATACGCCGTTCAGCGCCTCGGCGCGTGGCGGGTGCTGCTCCGGATCGAGGCCGGCGATGCCCCGAGTGCCGCCGTGGCGCGAACGGCCGGATTCCGGCCCACCACGGACGAGTCCGTCGCACGGGAGGCTCAAGGACCGGCAGGTGCTGCTGCGGCCCTAGGGCGTGTCCGGCGGATCATGGCCGGGGGCGCGGCGTCTGGCACGGCGCCTCGCGGCGTTGCCGAAACGTCCGAACAGCTCCGCTGTCAAGACGCTCCGGCGCCTTGCGATGCACCGCACCGGACGCCGCGCCCTGTCCGACCCTGATCCGCCGGACAGGCCCTGGTGCCGGGGGAACGGCGCACCGGCATCCTGACCGCGCGGGCTGCCCCAGGGCCACTACGCTGGAACGCAGCAGCGTACAAATGGTTCAGAGCGAACAGAACCGCGCGGAGAGGTGCGGTGGCCTCCGGGAGGCATGATGAGCCAGCAGCCGGTCCTTCTTCCCTACGCCGATCCCGCTTTCGTGGCCGACCCCTTCCCGGTCTACCGGCAACTGCGCGAGGACGGCCCGGTACGCCGCGCCGTCATCGCCGGCGGCCTGGACGCATGGCTGGTCACACGGTACGAGGACGGCCTGGCCGCGCTGTCCGACCCCCGGCTGAGCAGCGACGTCCGCGATGCGTCGGACCCCCGGCTCATCGAGCGGCTGCCCGCCACGGACCGCGAGTCCGCGCTGCGCAACATGCTCCGCACGGATCCCCCTGACCACACCCGGCTGCGTCGGCTGGTGTCCAAGGCGTTCACCGCACACAGGGTCGCCGGGCTGCGGCCCCGCGTCCAGGAGATCGCCGACCGGCTGCTCGACGGGATCGGGCCGGACGGCCGCGCCGACCTCGTCGAAAGCTACGCGCTGCCGCTCCCGGTCACCGTGATCAGCGAACTGCTCGGAGTGCCCGTCACCGACCGGCACGATTTCCAGCGGTGGACCGACGACCTGGTCCTGCGGGGGGCCGAGCCACCGGACCCGGCCCGGACGGACGAGGCATGGCGCAACATGCGCGGGTACTTGACCGGGCTTGTCGGAGCCAAGCGGGACCGCCCCGGAAACGACCTGCTCAGCGCGCTGGTGGCCGCCCGGGACGAGGAGCAGAGCCTGGACGAGGACGAACTGATCGCCATGGTCTTCCTGCTGCTGGTGGCCGGGTACGTCACCACGGTCAACCTGATCGGCAGCGGTATCGCGGCGCTGCTCGCCCATCCCGACCAGCTCCGGAGGCTGCGGAACGACCCGGCACTGCTGCCGGGCGCCGTCGAGGAGTTCCTGCGCTACGACGGACCGGTCAACCCCGGCATCGCCCGGTTCGCGCGCGAGGACGTCACCATCGCGGGCGTGGACATCCCGTGCGGCGCGACCGTGCTCGTCGCGTCCGCCATCGCCGACCGCGACCCGGACCAATTCCCCGACCCCGACCGCCTGGACATCTCCCGGCAGGACAACGCCCACCTCGCGTTCGGGCACGGCATCCACTACTGCCTCGGGGCGCCGCTGGCCCGGCTGGAGGGGCAGATCGCCATCGGTACCGCACTGCGCCGCCTCCACGGTCTCGCCCTGGCCGTGCCGCCCGGCGAACTGTGCTGGCGGCCGGGAGCGCTGCGTGGCCCCGAGCGGCTGCCCGTCACCTTCATCGCAGACGTCCCGGCCTGAGGACCGGCATTGCGCCGGTGGCCGGCTCAGCCGAGGAGCTTGGCGAGGAACGCGTCGAGATTGGTCCTGGTCCGCTCCACCTGCTCCTCCAGTGTCAGGGTCTCCTTGAAACGGCCGCCGGGCGCCGCGGTTCTCTTGCCCCGGACATAGAGCGAGCAGGCGAGGTCGGTGCAGATGTACAGGCCGACCGAATTGCCCTCCCGCCCCGCGGCACCGGTCCTCCGGGCGGTCATCAGCGAGACGCCGCTCCCCGGGTGCGTGGTGAGGCACAGTGAGCACATGCTCCGATGGAGGAAGCCGCGCTGCCGGGAGGGGAAGCGGAGCGTCACGCCGATCAGTTCGTCGCCGCGTTCGGCGACGATGTAGCTGCGTCCGGGGGCGGAGAGATCCCGCCACCCCAGGAAGTCCAGATCGTCCCAGGGCTGCTCGTCGAGGTCACGGGGGAGCGGCAGACGTTTCGCCTCCCCCTTGGAGCAGTTGATGAACGATGCGCGGATGTCCTGCTCTGTCACGGCCTTCATGCGGGGGACGCTAGCTCTGCCTATGACCACTAGGCAAATGGTTAATAGGGCAAGGTTATGTGCCGTCCGTGATGGTCAACCGGTGCGCGGGCGGGTGCTCGATCGAGAGGTCGGGACGCCAGGCCGCGAGCACTTGCGCGGAGGGGCCGAACAACGGTTCCGGGAGTGCGTCGAGCCCGGTCCACTGCCAGCTGCTGATCAGATGGGGCTCGGTCACCCGCGGGCTCCCCGACCGCACGGTCACCGCGGCGCCCATCGACACCCGGTTGATCCCCCCGACCACGTCGTGGAGCATGGCGAAGACGCGTACGTCCTCCGCGTCGACCTCCAGTCCCGTCTCCTCCCGGAGCTCACGGACGGCCGCCTCGGCGATGGACTCGTGGTTCGGGTCGACCTTGCCGCCCGGCAGCTCCCAGGTCCCGCCGTGGTGCCTGCCGAGGAGGACCCGTCCCCGGCCGTCCTGCACGATCACACCCACGCCGAGCGCCGCCTGTGCCCGCGGCGGGCGGGTGTTGCGGGAAGAGGTCTCCGCGGGCGTGGTTTTCATGGTGCTCCCTGTGCTGCTCGCAGGTGGGGGAGTGCCACGGGCGCGGGCCCGGCACTCCGGTCGTTCGTGGCAGCCTACGGACCACCGCGTCGCCTCCCTGCGCGCGGACCGGCCGGACGTCACAGGGCCAGCCGCAGCGAAGTGGCCGAGATGCCGAGCCGTGCGGTCTGACCCCACGTCAGTTCCAGTGCGTCCGCCTCCATCCCGTCGCCGAAGACCACCAGTCGGTCGGACTCGACGGTGAGCCTCAGCCCTTGCCCGCGCCCCAGCTCGCCCGAGACCAGCGAGGTACCGGTGGCGGGGGAGGGCCAGGCCTCGCGGACGAACCAGAGGAGACGCGGGTCGGTGGGCGCCGGGAGACGGAGTTCGCTGCGGCACCCCTGCCACAACGAACGGAGCCAGCCCGTGGCGCCGGTACCGGTACCGACGAGCACGCCGGAGGAAGCCTGCGGCTCGACAACGGCGTCGGGTGCGTCCGGGCCGAGCCGGTAGCGGGCGGTCTGATGGCCGGGCGGGCCGAGGTAGATCTCGTTGAGGGCAAGGAGGTGCTGGGTGTCGTCGGCCACCGCCTCGACCATGGTGAGTTCGTCCACCGCGCCACTGGGCGACACAGCCGCCCGGAGCAGGGCGGCCGCGTCGCGGGGCCGGTGGCGGACGAGCACGCCCGGATTGCGTCCGGGCTCGGTGTCGATGCCCACGACGGGCTGGCCGGAGAGGTACTTGGCGGCGTTGGCGACCAGCCCGTCCTGTCCGACGACGACCACCACGTCCTGCGGCCCGAACAGGAAACGGTCGAGGTCGGCACGCTCCACCCGCGACTGCCGCCACTGCAGCGGCACGGCCGCCGTCACATCGGCGAGCGCCTGCTGGGTCTGCTGGTGCCGCCGGGCCACCTCGTCGATGGACCGGCCGCGGCTGGACAGGAAGAAGGCGGCCTGTCCGTGCGTGCCGTGCCGGGCCAGCAACTCCTCGTACTCGGTGGTGCGGTGGACCATCACCGCGCGCGGGGCGAGGCTCATGCCCGGGTCTCCGGGCGGGTGCTGCCGAGCTTGCTGAGCAGGCCGGTGAGTACGTCGGGGGAGAGGGTGAGGCTGTCGATGCGCGGCAGGTTCTCGGCGAGCCCGGTCACCGCGAGAGCGTGCAGGGTCGCGGCGTCCACGTCGCCGTGCACCCGCAGCCAGGCCGCCTGGGACTCGGCCCGCGCGGCGCCGATCTCACGGGCGGCTTCGGCCTCGGCGCGGGCCAGCCGCACCTTGCGTGCCGCCTCGGCCTCGGCGCGTACCCCGTCGGCCGCCGCGTGCTCCTCGGCCTCGCGGCGGGTGTTGGTACCGCGCTGCTCGACCAACTGCTCCTCTCTGCGGGCCAGTTCGATCTGGCTGGCGAGCTCGTTCTCGGCGATGGCCCGTTCCCGCTCCACGGCCACGGCGCGACGCTCGTAGGTGGCCCGGTCGGCCTCCTGCTGGATCTGCTCGCGGGCGGGGGTGCGCAGGGCACGCTCCACCTCGGCCTCGGGGCGGATGGCCACCACCCGCACCGCCACCACGTCGATGCCGGTGGCGGGCAGTCGCGGTTCGGCGGCGAGCCCCGCGGCGACCCGGTCGCGTACCGACGCGACACCGTCGACCAGCGCCTCGGCCAGTGCCGTCCGGGCCAGTACGTCGAGGGTGTGCTGCTGTGCGGTCTCGGTCAGCAGCGTGGCGATCTGTTCCAGCGGGGTGCCGCGCCAGACCCCGGTGTCCGGGTCGACCGAGAAGTCCAGCCGGGCGGCGGCCTCGGCCGGGTCACTGATCCGGTACGTCACGGTGGCCTGCACGGTGACGTCCTGGAAGTCGGACGTACGGGCATGGAAAGCCATCGTCAACTCCCGGTCGTTGACCGGGACTTCCGAGAGCGCGGCGCTCAATGAGCGGTACCAGAAGCTCAGCCCCGGCCCGTCGTGGGCCAGGCGGCCACGCTTGTGGTGGCGGATGTGTGCGGTGGGTGCGGAGCGCAGATGGCGCCAGCCGAAGCGCCTGGTGATGTCGGCCATGTCGGACCCCCTTTATTTTCGTCATCGCGACGATAATGGGGGTGACGATTATCGTCAAGGGGACGAGAAAGGGTGGTTGCCCGCCGCGCCCCGCGCTGTTGCGAGAAATCTGGCCGGCGCCTCGCCTCCGCCGTGCACCGCCAGATCGGCGCCGTTGACGTAGGAGGCCAGGCCGCCCGCCAGATACAGACATGCGTGGGCCACGTCGTCCGGTGTCGCCATCCGTCGCATCGGGATGACTCCGGTCAGCGCGGCGCCTCCGTCCTCGCCGTAGACCGATGCGGCACTCACCGTGCGGACGAGTCCGGTCGTGATGTGGTTGACGCGAACCTTCGGCGCCCACTCCAGGGCCAGTGCCCGGGTCAGCGCGAGCAGTCCGGCCTTCGCCGCCGTGTACGCGGCCGTGCCCGGCTGCGGGGTGTGTGCGGAGACGCTGCCCACGTTGACGATCGAGCCTCCCGTGTCCTGGTCCCGCATGACCCGGTTGGCGGCCTGTGACACGTAGAACGGGGCCAGGAGGTTGAGGGCGACGATCTTCTCCACGAAACGCGGTGACACGGTGGCCGCGTCGGCGTCGGGGGAGCCGCCCGCGTTGTTGACGAGCACGTCCAGCCGTCCGAAGAGTTCCGCCGCCGCGTCGACCAGTGCCGCGGCCGCCTTCGGGTCACGGACGTCGGCCGGCCGGAAATGCGCCCGGCGGGTGCCGCTTCGGGGCGGCGTGGGCGGCGCGCCGCGGCCGCAGACCAGTACGTCCGCCCCGGCGGCGAGAAACGCCTCGGCGATCACGGCGCCGATGCCCTTCGTGCCGCCGGTGACGATCACGGCCCGCCCCGTGAAGTCGATGGGATTACCGATGTCCAGTCCTTCGTCGGGCGGACCTATCCGCCCACCCCGCCGTACGAAGTCGGCCGGGAGAAGATCCGCGAGTTCGCCGAGGCGGTGGGCGACCCGA
>NZ_JBSFET010000031.1:0-72833 GCF_053594575.1 Streptomyces sp. NPDC001880 | reverse complement strand
GGACGAGCGCGCCACCGGTCGAGAGGGGGCCGAAGATGTCGTACACCGACAGGTCGAAGCCGAGCTGCGCCAGTCCGAGCACACGGTCGTCGGCGCACACCGAGAACCGGGCGTTGATGTCGTCGATGGTGTTGAGCGCGGCGGCGTGACTGATCATCACGCCCTTGGGGGTGCCGGTGGATCCCGAGGTGTAGATGACGTACGCGAGGTCGTCGGGCACCGCCCGGTGCCCGGGCGCGGAATGGTCCCCGGGCTCAACGGCAGCCAGGATGTCCACGGCGACCGCACGCGTGTCTGCCGGCAGATCGAGGGCGGGCAGCAGCGCAGACTGGGTCAGCACGAGATGTGCCTCGGCATCGGTCAGTACTGCGTTGCGGCGCAGCGCCGGCTGCGTAGTGTCCACGGGGAGGTAGGCGCGGTCGGCGAGCAGCACGCCGAGGACGGCGACGACCTGTTCCCAGCCCTTCTCCATCACGATGCCCACGCGCTGTCCCGTTTGGCCACCGGCGTCGCGAATGGCGTCTGCCACGGCCCTCGCCCTGCCCAGGAGTTCAGCGTAGGTGAGGCTTCGCGAGGGGGCGATCAGCGCGACCCGCTCGGGCGTGCGTTCCGCCTGCTCGACGACCGCGGTGTGCAGGAGCTGGTGGCGGCGCGGTGCAGTGGTGGCGTTGACGTCTGCCAACAGCTGCGTCTGCCGGGCAGGGAGGTCCAGTGGGTCGGTCTCCTGCCAGACGGCGGAGGCGTCGACCAGCCGCGTCACGAGATCGGCGAACGCGACGAACATGTTGTCGACCATGCCGTCGGGGAAGACGCCCTCGCGCACGTCCCAGTGAGCGAGGAGACCGCCGCCGTCCTCCATGACCTGGCAGTCGATCCAGACCTGCGGGGTCTGGGTGATGCCGTGGACCAGCTCGCCTCCGGGCATCAGCGAGGACCCGGTCGCGGCCCCCGCGGAGCCGCCGCTGACGGTGCTGGTGAAGGTCACCGGAAGCAGGGCCTCGGCCCGTCCGCGTCGGCGGGCCAGCTCCCGCAGCACCTCGACGCCCGAGCAGAGCCGGTGGTCCATGTCCTCCCAGAGGCGGGCCTGGACGGTCCGCATCCGGTCGACGAGCGTCGCCCCTTCCGTGAGGTCCACGGAAAGCAGGCTCGTGGAGCTGAAGTCGCCGATAACGCGCTCCATGTCGGGATGCAGCGGAAGCCGGTTCTGCATGGTGAGGCTGAGGGTGAAGCGGGGGTGGCGGCTCCAGCGGCCGACGGTCTCGACGAAGGCCTGCAGGAGGACAGCGGAGGCGGTCACGCCGGCTTCGATGGAGCGTCGGGTCAGGGTCTCCCACTGGGCAGGGGTCAGTCGCAGCCCGTGCCGGGTGAAGCGTCCCGGGGCGCTGAGCGAGTCCGTGCGCAGCGGCAGGTCGGGGGCGGCCGGCAGGTCGTCGATCTGGGACCACCAGTAGTCGCGGTCCCTCTGAAAGCGGTCGCCCTCGCGGACCCGGCCCGCGGCGAGGACGTAGTCGCGGAACGTGACGTCCAGGGCCTTGGGCTGGTCCGCGCCCGTACACAGGGCCGCCAGCTCGGCGAGCAGCAGCCGGATGCTGCTGTAGTCGCAGATCAGCAGGTCGACGGCAACGTGCAGGCGCATGGACTCGTCGGTCTCGGTGACGCGGACGTCGAACAGGGGCCACTGGTCGGTCTGTCGCACCTGGTGCGACATCTCACCCCGGATCGCCTCCAGGACACCCGTCCACACCTCGGCGGCGGCGCCGCGCAGGTCCTCGTGGCGGACGTCGTAGTGCGGGACGTCCGTGAGGACACGCTGGTACCCCTCGGCGGAGACCACGGCGCGCAGCATGGGGTGCCGCCGGATCAGCTCGTTCCACGCCTCTTCGATCCGCGCAGCGCCCCAGTGCGGGAGGGCGATCTCCAGGTAGCCGTGGCAGGCCACGCCACCGTAGTCGAAGGCCTCGCTCCGCCCGAGCAGGTACGCCGCCTGGACGTCGGTGAGCGGGAAGGGCTCGTGGGCCGACGCGGGGTCGGCGACGATCGCGGCCCCGTACTCCTCGGCGCGCAGAATGGCGAGGACGGCGTCGCGATGGGTTCGCAGCGTCTCCAGCCGATCCGGCGTCATCACCCCTTGGGGCGCGCGATAGCGGAGCTTCCCCTCCTCCTCGTGCATCGCCACTCCGGCCGCGTTCAGTTCGGCCACGAACTCCCCGACATTCATGACGGTTGCCCTTTCTTGCCCTTGTGCGCACGAATCAGCCACGCGAGGTTGGCAGCCTCTTGCATGAGCCCTGGCGAAGTTCTGGATGTTCGCTGCCGTGGTGGAGCTGTCCTCGACCCGCTCCAGGTTCTGTCGTCAAATGTCACGCTCACATCAGGAGTGATGCTATTGTGACGGCTTTTTCGTAGGACTGGCGGTCTTGTCGTACCGGGTGGCGATCCGCGCCCCTGCTTCAAGCGGTTGAAGCATCGTTCCACGACGTTGCGGTGCTTATATGCCTCCCGGTTGAAGGCCGGCGGGCGGCCTCCGTCGAACGTCCCGTCCGCGGCCCACCTGCGACCGGTCTCGTCGGTGACGAGAATGCTGCCGTCGGTGCCGAGGTGATCGGCGGCGTAGCCACGCAGGTCGTCGCGGACGGCATCGGCGTCCCAGCGGGCGTAGCGCAGCAGGCGCTGCATCGGCCCTGGCCGGGCCAGGCCGGCCTGTTCGGCCAGCTGCCGGCAGTTCTTCCGCTCGGCACTCGACAGCAACCCGAGCAAGTAGGCGCGGGCCGAGGCCCGGGGCTCAACCCGTCCGAACCGCCCGGCGATTCGGACATGGCCTGGTCGAACATTGCCCGCCAGCGGGCAGGGTCTACGCTATGGCCCGCGGCCACCGCACGATCTTCGTTTGTCCACACACCAACCGGTGATCACGCGGTGGCCGTACCCGTTCGCAGCCGGGTCCGCGACAAGATCGCGAAGGGATCCAGTGGGAGTACCTGCCGCAGGAGCTGGGCTTCGGTTCGGGCATGACGTGCTGGGGCCGGCTTGCGGCCTGGAACGAGGCTGGCGTCTGGGACCGGCTCCACCTTGTGCTGCTGGCAAAGCTGCGAGCGGCGAAACAGCTGGACTGGTCGCGGGCGGTGATCGACTCCTCCCACGTCCGGGCCGCTCGGCGAGGCCCAAAAGCGGGCCAACGGAGCCGGAAGGTCATATCGATCCGGTCAGGCGAGGGAGTCGAGGGCCGCGAGGATGTCGTAGGGTTCGGCGCGGGTGGCGTAGTCCGTGTTGACAAAGGCCCAACGGATGGTGCCGGCACGGTCGATGACGTACGTGGCCGGCAGAGGGAGCGTGCGTGGGTGGCCGCCGTTGACGCGCTGGAGGTCGAAGCCGAGCTCGTCGTAGACGGCGGCGAGGTCGTCGGGCAGATCGAAGGAGAGCCCGTACTGCTTCGCCGTGTCGGAGCCGATATCGCTGAGGACGTCGAAAGCGAGGGCGTGCATTTCGGTGAGGGACAGCGACTCGTCGGGGACCTGCGGCGAGACGGCCACCAGGCGGGCACCGCGCGTGGTGATGTCCGCGTGGTACTGCTGGAGGAAGCGCAGAGCGAGGTTGCAGTACGGGCACCAGGCACCGCGGTAGAAGGTCAGCACCACGGGCCCCGCGGCGAGCAGGACATCGAGGGAGACGATCCGTCCGGTCGCGGAGGGCAGAGCGAACCTGGGGGCCTGCACCCCGACCGTAAGGGCGCGGTCGGCCTGTCCCGAGGCGGCGAGCTCCGCACCGGCCCGGTCCATGATCGCCAGCATGTCGGCGGGAATCCACCGCCCGCGGGCCTCGAAAACTCCGCGCAGTTCCGCGTTAAAGGTCACGAGTTGGCTCCCTCCTGGTAGAAGGCAGGCGCAGCCACAGGACCCGACTTTGACGTCGCCCGTTGGATGGCCCGGGCTGTTTGCGGGGATCGCGGCGCCGCGCAGGCGGCCAGCCCACCTTTACGAGTGGTCCACTGCGTCACCACCGACGCAGGTTGGTGACTGCTCGCTGAGCCAAGTCGTGCCCACAGAGGTTTCCTGCATGCAGACGGCTCCCGGGGTGAACGACGAGTCGCTTCCACGTCCGAAGACGCCACCGGCATGAGCGGGCGCTGCCCTGCCCAGGCCGGCGAGCATGCGGACGCCGTAGTGATCTTCTTCATGACCGAGCAAACGATTCCAGGCAGGTCCGAGAAACGGACGATCAGCCACCTGAGCGAATCAAAGAGCAGGGCGATTCAACCCCATCGGACGATTCGTCCCGGCCCCTCCTGCGACACCGAGCGGCCGACACCTGCATCCCTGGCGACCACCACTGCCATTGCCATCACGCCGAAAAGCAAGGCAGTCCCAGCGTCGGCAACGACATCGCTCCACGAGACCGAACGGGTACCCATGAATGGGTGCGCAGCGTGCGAGCCGACAGGGCACGTCCTCATAACGGCATCCAGGGTCGTGAACTCCACCGAGGCTCCCCCCTCTCCAGCTTCTACTCCACATTCGGGGACAAGCAGGCGCTCTACCGGGCGAACCTGCGGCGCTACAAGATGCGTCAGCCCAACCCCCGTCTCAAAGGCTCGCCTAAGGGCTGTCCCGTAGGCCGGAGCCGCGGCATTGCAGCGCCGCCTTCCGCTATCCGAGGCATGGATCGACTGGGCGGCAGCCACCGTCGAGCGCCTCGATCCGCTGAGCACGTCACCCCGGCTGCCCGACATCCCCGAACCACGAGCCGACGACCTGAAGCCCTTCGTCGGGCACTGGAGCCCCTACGGCCCCTGACACGACATCCGCCCGACACTCGCCCCAGGGTCACGGAACGTCACGACCGAGAAGTGAAGGGGCGGGGCCGGCCAACCGCGCGGCAGTCGGCCTCATCGCCCCATCGCGGCGTTCACCTTCACTCAGGTGATCGCCCGTCCAGCAGCCTCAAACCATGCATGACGGCCCATCAGGCAATGCGCCGTTCATGCGTCAAACGTGCGTCACGTGCACCGAATATGCGTCAAGATATCGCATCCAACGCACGTAACGCCCATAACGCACACTCGGAACAGCAGGTCAGCGGCCCTTTTCAGCAGGCTCCAGAATCGCCACGCACTCCACGTGATGCGTCATCGGAAACAGATCGAACGCCCGCAACGTCCGCACCCGGTAGCCGCCGTCCCGGAAGTACGCCAGGTCGCGCGCGAGCGCCGCCGGGTCGCAGGCGACGTAGGCGATGCGGCGGGCGCCCAGGCCCGTCAGGTGCTTGACGACCTGCTTGCCGGCGCCCGCGCGGGGTGGGTCGAGGACGATCAGGTCGCACTCGGTGATGCCGGTGCGCGGGAGAATCTGGTCGACCTTGCCGTGTTCGATGCGGACCCGGTCCAGGTCCTTGAGGTTGTGGCGGGCGTCCTCGACGGCGCGCTTGCCGGACTCGATGCCGAGGACGGCGCCCTTTTCGCCGATGCGCTGGCCGATGGCGCCGGCGAACAGGCCGACGCCGCAGTAGAGATCGAGGGCCATGTCGTTCTTGCGGGGCAGGAGGCCCTGCATGACGGCGCGGACCAGGGTGTTGGCGGCCTGCGGGTGGACCTGCCAGAAGCCGCCGGAGCCGACGCGGTAGGTGCGGTCGTCGGCGCGCTCGCGGACGAAGGCGCGGCCGTGCACCCGGTGGACACCGCCGTCGCGCTCGTCGACGCGCATCACCGAGACGGGCTTGTCGAGCTCGACCAGGGGCAGCCGGCCGCCGGGCCTCGGGGTGAGGATGACCTGGCGGTCGTGGGAACCCGTGGCGGCGATGGCCTCCACCGTGGCCATGCCGGGCCACTCCCGCTTCTCGATGCCGAGTTCCGTGACACCGGGGGCCGCAATCAGGCAGCGTTCGACGGGCTCCACGTCGTGCGAGCGGTGCTTGCGCAGGCCGACCTTGCCGTCCTCGTCGATGGCGTACTGGACGCGGGTGCGCCAGGCGGGTACCTCACCCGCCGGGAGCTTGTCGCCCTCGGCCGGCATGACCGTGCCGTCCCAGCCCGCCTCCTCTGGAGTGAGGCCCGCGAGGCGCTGGAGCTGTTCGGCGATCACTTCGCCCTTGAGCCGGCGCTGGGCACCGGGCTTGGCGTGCTGCCAGTCGCAGCCGCCGCACTTGCCGGGGCCGGCATACGGGCAGGGCGCCTCGACGCGGTCCTTGGACGCCTCGATGATCCGGACCGCGTCGGCGCGCAGGAAGCGGGAGTCGCTCTCGCCGTCGGTGACCCTGGCGATCACTTTCTCGCCGGGGAGCGTGTGCCTTACGAAGAGGACCCGGCCCTCCGAGGTGCGGGCGATGCAGTGGCCGCCGTGTGCGACGGGGCCGACCTCGACCTCGTACTCCTCCCCGACCAGCGACGACGTGGGTTCGTTCTGCATGAGGGGGTGGCTCCAGAGATCAAGGGAAAAACGGCCGGACAACAACCCACGAGTCTACGTGGGTGTCGTCCGGCCGCTTACCACGAGCGTGCGCGCGGGGCGGTCAGATCTTGCCGCTGGGTTCCTTCGGCCTGCGCTCCACGGGGCCGCGGCGCACCGATCCCGGCGCGCTCCATTCGGCGCGCTTCCTGGCGCGCTTCTTGGCCGCCTCGGAGGACTCCAGCTGATACGGCACGGAGGTGACCATGACGCCCGGGGTGAAGAGCAGCCGCCCCTTGAGTCGCAGGGCGCTCTGGTTGTGGAGGAGGTGCTCGTACCAGTGGCCGACCACGTACTCCGGGATGTACACGCTCACGACGTCGCGCGGGCTCTCCCGGCGCAGGCCCTTCACGTAGTCGATGACCGGCCGGGTCACCTCGCGGTACGGGGAGTCGAGGATCTTCAGCGGGATGTCGATGCCGCGCCGCTCCCAATCGTCCTTGAGGGCCTTGGTCTCGGCCGGGTCGACGCTGATGGAGAGCGCCTCAAGCCGGTCGGAGCGGATCAGCTTGGCGTAGGCGAGGGCGCGCAGGGTGGGCCGGTGGAGCTTGGAGACCAGGACGATCGAGTGGACCCTGGAGGGCCGGATCGTCTCGTCGGACGGGGTTTCGTCGGCGGCGATCTCCTCGGCGACCCGGTCGTAGTGCCGGCGGATCGCGGTCATCGTCCCGTAGAAGATCACCATGCCGAGGAGCGCGACCCAGGCGCCGTGGGTGAACTTGGTCGCGAGCACGACGACGAGCACCAGCCCGGTGAAGAAGGCGCCGAAGGTGTTGATCGCACGGGAGCGCTTCATGTGGCGGCGCTTGGCCGGGTCCTTCTCCGTCGCCAGGTGGCGGTTCCAGTGCCGGACCATGCCGGTCTGGCTGAGGGTGAAGGAGACGAAGACACCGACGATGTAGAGCTGGATGAGCCGGGTCGAGTCCGCCCCGTAGATCCAGGTCAGCAGGATCGCCGCGCCCGCCAGCAGCACGATGCCGTTGGAGAAGGCGAGCCGGTCGCCGCGGGTGTGGAGCTGGCGGGGCAGGTAGCGGTCCTGGGCGAGGATCGAGCCGAGCAGCGGGAAGCCGTTGTACGCGGTGTTGGCGGCCAGGAAGAGAACGAGTGCGGTGGCCGCCGCGAGGGCGACGAAGAAGAACGTTCCCTCGCCGAAGACCGCGGCCGCGACCTGTGAGATCACCGGGTCCTGGACGTAGTCGGGGCCGACCGGGACACCGTTGTTGATCAGGTCCTCGGCCGGGTTCTCGGCCATCTTCACATCGGTGGCCATGGCCAGGGCGATGATGCCGCAGAACATGGTGACGGCCAGCAGGCCCATCATCGCGAGGGTGGTCGCGGCGTTCTTGCTCTTCGGCTTACGGAAGGCGGGGACGCCGTTGCTGATCGCCTCGACGCCGGTGAGGGCGGCACAGCCGGAGGAGAAGGCCCGCAGCAGCAGGAAGACCAGCGCGAAACCGGAGAGCCCCTCCTGCTCGGCCTTGATCTCGAAGCCCGAGGTCGGGGCGTGCATGGTGTCGCCGAGGACCAGCCCGCGGAACGCACCCCAGATGATCATGATGAAGACGCCGGCCACGAAGAGGTACGTGGGAATGGCGAAGAGCTTGCCGGACTCCTTGACGCCGCGCAGGTTCATCAGCGTCAGGAGCACGATGGCGGCGATCGCGCACATGGTCTTGTGCTCGACGACGAAGGGGATCGCGGACCCGAGGTTCTCCACACCGGAGGAGATCGACACGGCGACGGTCAGCACGTAGTCGACCAGCAGCGCACTGGCCACGGTCAGCCCGGCCTTGGGGCCGAGGTTGGTGGTGGCGACCTCGTAGTCGCCACCACCGCTCGGATAGGCGTGCACGTTCTGCCGGTACGAGGCGACGACCGTGAACATCAGGACCACGACGGCGAGCGCGATCCAGGGGCTGAAGTTGTACGCCGACACGCCCGCGACGGAGAGCACCAGGAGAACTTCTCCCGGTGCATAGGCCACCGAGGACAGCGGGTCGGATGCGAAGACAGGAAGTGCGATGCGCTTTGGGAGGAGCGTTTCTCCCAGCTTGTCGCTGCGCAGCGCCCGTCCGATCAGAATCCGTTTGGGCAGGTCGGTCAGTTTGGACACGCAGAGGATCGTAAGCGTTCCGTATGGAAGCCGCAGACGCACCACCCCTGTGGCCTTGCAATCTCCTGCGCTCGGCCGAAAAAGCCACGAAATCCTTAACGAAATCCTTGCACTCAGGCGTCCGCGAAAAGGGCGCTGTAACCATTCAATGCGGGCTGGCCGCCGAGATGTGCGTAAAGGACGGTGGATTCGCGGGCGATCTCACCGCGGGCCACGAGGTCGGCCATTCCCGCCATCGATTTCCCCTCGTACACCGGGTCGGTGACCATGCCCTCGGTACGGGCGGCGAGCCGCATCGCGTCGAGGGTCGTGTCGTCGGGGATGCCGTAGATGCCCGCGTGGTAGCGCTCGTCGAGTTCGATGTCGTCCACGGTGAGCTCCCGGCGCACCCCGATGAGCCGTGCGGTGCCGGCCGCGATGCGGGCGATCTGCTCGCGGGTACGGGCGGGCTCGGCGGAGGCGTCGATGCCCAGGACGCGCCGCGGGCGGGCGCCCGCCTCCTCCAGCGCGGCGAAGCCCGCGACCATGCCTGCCTGGGTGGAGCCGGTCACCGAGCAGACCACCACGGTGTCGAAGAACACGCCGAGCGCACGTTCCTGCTCGGCGACCTCGTACGCCCAGTTCGCGAAGCCGAGCCCGCCCAGCGGGTGGTCGGACGCACCTGCGGGGATGGCGTACGGCTTGCCACCGCCCTCCTCCACCTCGCGCAGCGCCTGCTCCCAGCTCTCCTTGACGCCGATACCGAACCCGGCGCGCACCAGGCGGACGTCGGCACCGGCCAGGCGGCTGATCAGGATGTTGCCGACCTTGTCGTAGACGGCGTCGGGCCACTCGACCCAGCTCTCCTGGACGAGTACGCACCGCAGACCGGCGCGGGCGGCGACCGCCGCGACCTGGCGGGTGTGGTTGGACTGGACTCCGCCGATGGACACGAGGGTGTCGCAGCCGTTCGCGAGGGCGTCGGCGACGAGGTATTCGAGCTTGCGGGTCTTGTTGCCGCCGTAGGCGATGCCCGAGTTGCAGTCCTCCCGCTTGGCCCAGACGGCGGCGCCGCCGAGGTGCTCGGTGAGCCGGTCGAGCCGGTGCACGGGCGAGGGGCCGAAGAGGAGGGGGTAGCGGTCGTAGAAGGAGAGGGACGGGGAGGCGGACGGGGTGGTGGTCATGCGGGCTCCCTGGCTCGGTGGTGCGGCGGGGTGGTGATGCGGCGGGGTGCGGAGCGGGGGTGACATGGCGGGGTCCGGAGAGCGGGATGCTGAGTGCGCAGGGGGGGTGATACGGCGGACCGGCATCGGGACGTCGGGCTACTCGGGCGATTCGTCGGCGAGCTCTTCGAGCGCGCGCCAGATCTCGGCGGTGATCCGGGCCGCGGCTTCGGCATCGCGTCCCGCGCACGCCTCGATCAGCCGCTCGTGCAGCTCCGCCGAGCCGTGCGCGGAGCCGGCCGTGCCGAACTGCCGCCACTCCAGGCGTCGGATCAAGGGGGTGTAGCGCTCGACGGTGGCGGCCACGGCGCGGTTGCTGCAGGCGGTGACGAGGATGTCGTGGAGTTGGTCGTCGGCGCGCAGCGCGTCCGCCACGTCGCCGCGGCCGGTCGCCGCCCGGAACCGGTCGTTGGCTGCGTGCATCGCGGTGACGTCCGCGTCCGTGAGGCGGGGCACGGCGGTCCTGGCGGCCAGTTCCTGCATGGCCCGTACCACGGCCGCCGCGTCCCGGACGTCGCGCGGCACCAGCCGGGTCACCCGGGTGTAGCTCTGCGGCTTGGACTCGACGAGGCCCTCGCCGGAGAGCCGGGACAGCGCGTCGCGCACCGGGGCCCGGGAGAGTCCGAGGCGTTCGGCGAGGTCGGCGTCGCGGACCGGAGCACCGGGCGGGAGGTCGCCTCGGACGATGGCGTCGCGGATCGCCTCGTAGGCGGTGTCCCGCAGCAGGGTCCGTCGGACGGGGCGCAAGGTCTCCATGAACTGACATGTTAGATGTCTGTGCGCTTCGTACTCAAGGGTCCGTCCGTCGGCGGCCGCGAGCGGCGGGCCTGCGGCGGCCACCGGGCGGGGCACGGCGAAAGCGCACTCGGATGAGGCTTCGCACTCCGGGCCGCTTAAGCTCATCCTGGGCAACGGGACAGACCGTTGCCCCGTTGTTTGCCCGGCAAGCTGAGAAAGAAGTGTGAGCAGGGTGTTTTCGCAGGTCAGCCGGACGATCAGGACTGCGAGGTAGGCGCAAGGTGCACATCGTCATCATGGGCTGCGGGCGAGTAGGAGCCGCTCTCGCGCAGACCCTGGAGCAGCAGGGGCACACGGTCGCCGTCATCGACCGGGACCCGACGGCGTTCCGTCGCCTCGGGTCCGGATTCGGCGGACGGCGCGTCACGGGTGTCGGCTTCGACCAGGACACCCTCCGCGAGGCGGGTATCGAGGAGGCCGGGGCGTTCGCCGCGGTGAGCAGCGGCGACAACTCGAACATCATCGCCGCCCGGGTGGCCCGCGAGATGTTCGGCATCGAGAATGTCGCGGCGCGGATCTACGACCCCCGGCGGGCCGAGGTCTATCAGCGTCTCGGCATCCCCACGGTCGCCACCGTGCGCTGGACCGCGGACCAGATGCTGCGGCGGCTGCTGCCTTCGGGCGCCGAGCCGCTGTGGCGGGATCCGAGCGGCGGCGTGCAGCTCGCGGAGGTGCACACCACCCCCTCCTGGATCGGCCACAAGATCAGCACCCTGCAGGAGGAGACGGGCGTGCGCGTGGCGTTCCTCACCCGGTTGGGCGAAGCCATCCTGCCCACCTCGCAGACGGTGCTGCAGGAGGGCGACCTGGTCCACGTGATGATGCGTACGGACGAGATCGCGAAGGTCGAGGCGGCCTTCGCCGAGGGGCCTGAGGAGGGCGGTCACTGATGCGTGTCGCGATTGCCGGGGCCGGTGCGGTGGGCCGTTCCATCGCGGGCGAGCTGCTGGAGAACGGGCACGAGGTGCTGCTCGTCGACAAGGCGCCGACCGCCATCTCGGTGGAGCGGGTGCCGATGGCCGAGTGGCTGCTGGCGGACGCCTGCGAGATCACCTCGCTCGACGAGGCGGCGCTCCAGCGCTGCAACGTCGTGATCGCCGCGACCGGCGACGACAAGGTCAACCTCGTCGTGTCGCTGCTCGCCAAGACCGAGTACGGCGTGCCGAGGGTGGTAGCCCGGGTCAACAACCCGAAGAACGAATGGCTGTTCAACGAGGCCTGGGGCGTCGATGTGGCGGTCTCGACGCCGCGTCTGATGTCGGCCCTGGTCGAGGAGGCGGTGAGCGTCGGCGATCTGGTCCGGCTGCTGCGCTTCAGCCACGGCGATGCCAACCTGGTCGAGCTGACGCTGCCGCCGGAGTCGGCGCTGGCCGGCACCCGGGTCGGCGAGGTGGCCTGGCCCGAGGACACCTCGCTGGTCACCATCATCCGGGGGCAGCGGGTGCTGACGCCGAGCACCGAGGAAACCCTGGAGGCCGGTGACGAGTTGTTGTTCGTGGCCGCGCAGGCACGCGAGGAGCAGTTGGAGGACCTGCTGTCGGTGCGCCGGGGCGAAGCGGACGACTGACCGGCCGGCACGGACGGCACGGACGCGAGAAGGGACCGGAACCGTATGAAACGGTTCCGGTCCCTTCCGTATGTCCGGCGAGCGTATGCCCGGCGAGCGCGGTTCTCTGAACTCGCGGCTCAGAACTCCTGCTTGCGCGCGGCCGCGGCGGCCGCCGCGGCGGCCTTGCGCTCCTTCTCGGCCTGCTCCTCGGCCTCCATCTCGGCGAAGACATCGATGGGCGGCGGCGCCTTGGCGAGGAAGACCCAGGTCAGATAGACCGCGAGCAGGAACGGGGGGATCTTCAGAGCGACCAGGACCCAGCCGAACTCGGCGGGGTCGGCCCACCAGTACAGCGGGAAGAGGATCGCGCACTTGCCGAGCAGGATCAGTCCCCAGGCGTAACTGGCTTTGGCGTACGCCTTCTTGCGGCCGGGGTTCCTGGTGCGCCAGGAGAGGTTCTCCTTGAACACCGGCCCCAGCATCAGACCGATCAGCGGCACCCCGGCGAGGGTGGTGATCAGGTAGGCGAGGGCCAGGCCGAGCGTGTAGAGCATGCCCGGCAGATAGAAGTCCTTGGCATTGCCCGTCATCATCGCGAAGACCACACCGAAGGCCACACCGAAGACACCGCTGAAGGCGTGCTTGACGGTGTCCCTCCGGATCAGCCGCACGGCGACGAGGAGCAGCGACACCACCAGGGCCGCGATGGCCGAGAGGTGGAGATCCTTGTTGATCGTGAAGATGGTGACGAACAGCAGCCCGGGGAGGACTGTCTCCACCATGCCCCGGGCGCCGCCGAACGCCTCGAAGAGCGCGGCCTCGGTCACCGCCTGCGCATCGGTCGACTGCTGGTCGGTGCGGGTGGTGGGGTCCGTGTCGGACGTCGGCTTGTCGAGAGACGTCACCGGCTACTCCTTGCCGAGCGGTCGGAGTTCATATTTGGGGTTGAACAGCACCCGGCGCCCGTGGCTCATGGCGATCCGGCCCGAGGCGATGAGCTTGCGGCCCGGTTCTATGCCCACGATGGAGCGGCGGCCCAGCCAGACGACGTCGAGCGGCGCGGTGCCGTCGAAGAGCTCGGCCTCCAGTGCGGGCACTCCGGCGCGCGGCCGCAGGGTGACGGTCCGCAAGGTACCAGTCACCTTCACGATCTGGCGGTCGGTGCATTCGGAGATCCGCGTGCAACCCGAGGCCTGCGCGTCCTCCTGCAGCTCCTCGGACTCGAGGTCCTCCTGGGAGCTGGACAGCCGGTCGAGCATCCGCCGGAAGCGGCCCGACGGCTTCTCCGCCTTGCCTGGCTTGTCGGATCGAGGAACAGCACTCATACCCGAAGGGTACCGGTCCCTGCTGCTCCGGGCGGGTGCCCCCGGTCCCACTCGAACGAGTGACCGTGGAGAGTCGCGGCGGAGCTCCCGGTGCCCCGTTCAGCCGCGCTCGAAGCGGTATCCCATGCCAGGCTCGGTGACGAAGTGCCGGGGGTGCGAGGGGTCGGCCTCCAGCTTGCGCCTCAGCTGGGCCATGTAGACCCGCAGATAGTTGGTCTCGGTGCCGTACGAGGGCCCCCAGACCTCCTGGAGCAGCTGCTTCTGGCTGACCAGCCTGCCGCTGTTGCGGACCAGGACCTCCAGCAGATGCCACTCGGTCGGGGTCAGCCGTACGTCGCTTCCCGCGCGGTGGACCTTCTTCGCCGCCAGGTCGACGGTGAACCCCTCGGTCTCCACGATCACGACGTCGTCGGAACCGTGCTGTCCGACGGGTTCGGCGCGGCGGACCGAGGCACGCAGCCGGGCCAGCAGCTCGTCCATGCCGAACGGCTTGGTGACGTAGTCGTCGGCACCGGCGTCCAGGGCCTCCACCTTCTCGTCGGAGGTGTGGCGGGCGGAGAGCACCAGGATCGGCACCCGGGTCCAGCCGCGCAGCCCCTTGATCACCTCGACGCCGTCCATGTCCGGCAGCCCGAGGTCGAGGACGACGACATCGGGGTGGCGGGCGGCGGCGAGCTGAAGCGCGGTCGCGCCGTCGGGCGCCGCGTCCACCTCGTACTTGCGCGCCTTCAGGTTGATCACGAGGGCGCGTACGATCTGCGGCTCGTCGTCGACCACAAGCACCCGGGTCATGGGGGCCCTGCCTTTCTGCTGTACGGCGATCTCGCGGGACGTACCGGAGATCATGAGGTGAACCGCGTGGTCATGCGGTGGACCGCACGGTCAAAGGTGTCCCGCGCGGTCATGAGATGACCCGCGCGGGCAGGTCGGGGCTGACCGGAACGAATCCCGATGCCGCCTTGAGGGTCAGCACCATGGTGAGGCCTCCGCCGGGGGTGTCCTCGGCGTCCAGCGTGCCGCCCATGGACTCCACGAAGCCGCGGGCCACGGCGAGCCCCAGCCCGACACCCGCGCCGCGCGGGGCGTCGCCGTAGCGCTGGAAGGGCTCGAAGATACGCTCCTTGGCGTCGTCCGGGACTCCGGGGCCGCGGTCGGCCACCCGTAGCTCGACGCGTTCGCCGAGCGCACTGGCGGCGACGGTGACGCGTTCCGCGTAGCGGCTGTACTTCACGGCGTTCTCGACGATGTTGGCGACCGCCCGCTCCAGCAGCCCCGGGTCGACCTCGACCATCGGCAGGGTCTCGGGGATGTCCAGGTCGACGCTGTCCTCGGGGACACCGCCGAGCGCCATCGGGACCACCTCGTCGAGGTCGATCTCGCGGATCAGCGGGGTGACGGTGCCGGTCTGGAGCCTGGACATGTCCAGGAGGTTGCCCACGAGGTGGTCGAGGCGGTCGGCGCCGTTCTCGATGCCCTCCAGGAGTTCCGCCTGGTCCTCCTCGGACCAGGCGACGTCGTCGGAGCGCAGGGAGGTGACGGCGGCCTTGATGCCGGCGAGCGGGGTGCGCAGGTCGTGGCTGACGGCGGCGAGGAGCGCCGTCCTGATCCGGTTTCCCTCGGCGAGCCGCCGGGCCTCCTCCGCCTCGTCGACCAGGCGCTGCCGGTCCAGCACGACGGCGGCCTGGGCGGCGAACGCGCCGAGCACCCGGCGGTCCTCGGCGGGCAGCACCCGGCCGGAGAGCGCCAGCGCCATGTGGTCGCCGACGGGCATGTCCACATCGGCGTCCTCCGGCCGGGCCACCGGCCCCGGTCCCACGCTCCCGGCGCAGGTCCACGGGTCGACGTCGCTGCTGCGCTCCAGCAGGGCGACGGACTCCATGCCGAAGGTCTCGCGTACCCGGTCGAGGAGCGCGTCCAGCGTCGTCTCGCCGCGCAGCACGCTGCCGGCCAGGAAGGAGAGGATCTCCGACTCGGCGCGCAGCCGGGCCGCCTGATGGGTACGGCGGGCCGCCAGGTCGACGACCGAGGCGACCGAGACCGCCACCGCGAAGAAGATCACGATGGCGACGAAGTTCTCCGGGTCCTGCACGGTCAGGGTGTGGGTGGGCGGGGTGAACCAGTAGTTCAGCAGCATCGAGCCGACGGCGGCCGACGCGAGGGCCGGCCGCAGTCCGCCGATCAGCGCGGCGACCACGGTCAGGAAGAGGAAGAGCAGGACATCGTTGGCGAGCCCGGGGCCGCTGTCCAGACTGGCCAGGAGCAGGGTGAGGAGGGCCGGGCCGCCGACCCCGACGAGCCAGCCCCAGATGATCCGGACCCGGCCGAGCCGGGCGCCGCGGGCGATGGGCAGACCGCGCCCCTTGGCGACCTCTTCGTGGGTGACGATGTGGACGTCGAGGTCGGGCCCGGAATCCCGGGCGACGGTGGCGCCCACACCCGGTCCGTAGATGTACTGCCAGGCCTTGCGACGGCTGGAGCCGAGGACGATCTGCGTGGCGTTCACCCCGCGGGCGAATTCGAGCAGCGCCGACGGTATGTCGTCGCCGATGACGTGGTGGAACGTACCGCCGAGGTCCTCGACGAGGGTGCGCTGGACGGTGAGTTCCTTGGGGGAGGCGGAGGTCAGCCCGTCGCTGCGGGCGATGTAGACGGCGAGGATCTCGCTGCCCGACCCCTTGGCCGCCATCCGGGACGCGCGGCGGATGAGCGTACGGCCCTCGGGGCCGCCGGTGAGTCCGACGACGATGCGTTCACGGGCCTGCCAGGTGGTGCGGATGTTGTGCTCGCCGCGGTACTGCTGGAGGTACTCGTCGACCCGGTCCGCGACCCAGAGGAGGGCCAGCTCGCGCAGGGCGGTCAGGTTGCCGGGGCGGAAGTAGTTGGACAGCGAGGCGTCGATCCGGTCCGGCTTGTAGATGTTGCCGTGGGCCATCCGGCGGCGCAGCGCCTGTGGCGACATGTCGACGAGTTCGAGCTGGTCGGCCCGGCGGACGACCTCGTCGGGGACGGTCTCGCGCTGTCGCACGCCTGTTATCGCCTCGACGACGTCACCGAGCGACTCCAGGTGCTGGATGTTGACGGTGGACACCACGTCGATCCCGGCCTGGAGGAGCTCTTCGACGTCCTGCCAGCGCTTGGCGTTGCGGGAGCCCGGCACATTGGTGTGGGCCAGTTCGTCCACCAGGGCGACGGCGGGGGCGCGCTCCAGGACCGCGTCGACGTCCATCTCGGTGAAGACGGCGGAGCGGTACTCGATCTCGCGGCGCCGGACCTGCTCCAGGCCGTGCAGCATGACCTCGGTGCGTGGCCGGTCGTGGTGCTCCACGAAGGCGACGACGCAGTCGGTGCCCCGCTCCACGCGTCGATGGGCCTCGGAGAGCATCGCATACGTCTTGCCGACGCCGGGTGCCGCACCCAGGTAGATCCGAAGCTTGCCGCGTGCCATGGCCCCATTGTCTTCTCTTGAACCGGCTGCGTCCGATGCGGCAGCCGCTTCGAAGCTACCCCGCGCATTGTCGACAAATGGGCCGGGGGGGCGGAGCGAGGGACCGAATTGACAGGATTCTGACGCCACGGGCGGACTCCAAAGGGGCCTGGGTCTCCCCTGGACGGCCCCTCCCCCGTCTCCGCTACGCGTGCTCGACGATGTGTCCGTCGCTCAGTTCCAGCACCCGGTCCGCCAGCCCCAGCAACTGTGTGTCGTGCGTCGCCACCAGCGCGGTGACGCCCTCGCTGCGCACCACCGCCCGCAACAGCTCCATCACCGCGAGCCCGGTGTCCGCGTCGAGCTGTCCTGTCGGCTCGTCCGCGATCAGCAGGGCGGGCCGGTTGGCGAGCGCGCGGGCGATCGCGACACGCTGCTGCTGGCCCCCGGAGAGCTCGCCGGGGCGCTGGGCGGCGTGGTCGGCGAGGCCGACCAGGGAGAGCAGCAGCGCCACCCGCTCCTCGCGCTCGCGCGGGTCCGTCTTGCGCAGCCGCATGGGTACGCCGACGTTCTCCGCCGCGGTCAGGATCGGGATCAGGCCGAACGACTGGAAGATGAAGCCGATCCGGTCACGGCGCAGCTCCAGGAGCCCGTCCTCGCCGAGCTCGGCGAGGTCCGTGCCGTCGATGGTGATCCGGCCGGCGTCGGGGCTGTCGAGCCCGCCGAGCAGGTTGAGGAGGGTGGTCTTGCCCGAACCCGAGCGCCCCTTGAGCGCCACGAGCTCGCCGCACGGCACCTCGAAGGACACCCCGCGCAGCGCGTGCACCACCCCGGCGCCGGAGCCGTACGAGCGGTGCAGGTCCTCGACCCGGACCATGGGCCCGTGGGCCGGTTCCTCGGCGACCGCGGCGCCGCCCTGGCCACCGGTGCTCGTCCGGCCCGTGTTGTCGGTCATGCCTCTCCCCCGTACATGTTTCTGCCCCGTGCGCCCTCGGTCCCGTCGGCCGCCAGTATGTGCATGTGAACCAGGGCTGGGCAATGCCCGGAGGGCGGTGATCAGGAGTCCGTGCCGGACTCCTCCGCGCGGCTGCGGGGCTGCCGCGGGGGCTGCCCCCGTAACCGAATCCAGCCTCCCGGCACTGTTGATGACGGCCCGTCAGGCTCATGGGCTCGATGGGCCCGGCATTTTTTCATCGAAGGACAACCTCTTTCCGACAACTTCCTGACATCGACTGACCAGCCTGGCCAAGGTCCACCGGGGCGAGTGCCCCGTCCTTGAAAGGGTGATCATGACGTTAAGAAGGAGTCTTCCCAAGCTGGCCGCCGGAGCCCTCGGGATATCCCTGACCCTGTCCGCGGTCCCCGCCGCCACCGCCGCCGCAGAACCACCGGCCCCCACCGTCTCCGAGCAGCAGGTGATGCCCCATCTGCGCGCCCTGCAACACATCGCGGACCGCAACGGCGGCAACCGCGCGCACGGCACGAAGGGGTACGCGGACTCGGTGGCGTATGTGAAGAACGCCTTGGACCGGGCGGGCTTCCGCACGAAACTGGTCCCCTTCACCTACGACGGCGCCGGCGGCAGCAACCTGATCGCCGACTGGCCGGGCGGCGACCCGGACCACGTGCTGCTGACCGGCGCCCATCTCGACAGCGTCGAGGAGGGCCCGGGAATCAACGACAACGGTTCGGGCTCGGCCGCGGTCCTGGCCACCGCGCTCCAGGTGGCCAAGTCGAAGCTGAAACCGGAGCGGCACCTCAGGTTCGTGTGGTGGGGCGCCGAGGAGCCGGGGCTGATCGGCTCGGCGGACTACGTCAAGAAACTCTCCGCGACCGAACGCGGCAGGATCGATCTCTATCTCAACTTCGATCAGGCGGGCAGCCGGAACACCCGGCAGTGGCTCGTGGTCCACGACGACGAGCACGGCGAGACCGAAGCCCAGCGGGCGTTCGAGGCGTGGTTCGCCGAACGGAGCATCCCCACGTTCGACATCGGCGTCGGCGGTTCGGACCACGAGTCGTTCGGCAATGCCGGCATCCCGTCGTCCGGCTTCAGCACCGGTATCTCGGACTGCATCCACGAGGCGTGCGACGACCTCGCCAACGTGGACCCGAAGACGGAGACGACCAGCACCAACGCCATCATCGGCGTGCTGTGGAAGCTCGCCGCGACAACTCCCCGGAACTGACCGAATCCCCAGGAGCAAGACATGCGCAGACTGCTGAACCGACGCCACAGGACCGCTGTCGCCCTCGTGGCCGCAGTCGTGAGCTCCGTCGTGCTGACCACCGTCCCCGCCTCGGCCGCCATCGGTGGCCCGGGCATCGGCGACCCGTACTTCCCCGACGACGGCAACTCCGGCTACGACGTGTCGCACTACGACGTCCGTATCGCCTACGACCCGGCGCGCACCGACCACCTGGACGGCGACACCACCGTCACCGCCCGCGCCCTGACCAAGCTGGACCGCTTCAGCCTGGACCTCAAGGGCTTCACCGTGGCATCGGTCACCGTGAACGGCACCCCGGCGAAGGCGTTCTCCCGGACCGGCGCCCACGAGCTGGTCATCACCCCGGCCCGCCCGGTCGGAAAGGGCACTACGTTCGCGGTCCGGGTGACGTACGCCGGCAAGCCCGACGCCGAGGGCTGGCACACCCTGAAGAACGGAGGCGCGTACGTGGCCGGCGAACCGCACGCGGCGACCTCCTGGTATCCCGCCAACGACCATCCCTCCGACAAGGCCACCTTCGCCCTCACCGCGACGGTGCCCGACGGCTGGACGGCCGTCGGCAACGGCCTGCCCGGCACGGCCACCGTCAAGAACGGCAGAAAGACCTTCCGCTGGTTCGAGGACAAGCCGATGGCGACGTACGCCAGCACCGTCGCCATCGACAGGTTCACCGTCCACCAGGGAAAGACGGCCGCCGGGACGCCGGTCATCACGGCATACAGCCCGGAATACGTCATCGACCCGGACACGGAGGCGGAGCAGACAGAGATTCTGGACTTCCTGACGGCGAAGTTCGGCCCGTACCCCTTCTCCTCGGCGGGCGCCATCGTCGTCGGCGCCGAGAAGGAACCCAGCGCCGGATCCATCGCCCTGGAGACGCAGAGCCGCCCCACGTACGGCGCGATGCCCTTCGACGGCTCGATGGTCCACGAGAACTCCCACCAGTGGTTCGGCGACAGCGTGTCGTTCGAGGACTGGCGGGACGGCTGCATCGCGGAGTGCTTCGCCCAGTACGCCGTGCAGTTGTGGGAGGAGCACAAGGGCGCCGACCTCGACACGGGCTACTACCGGTTCGTGGTCGAGGACGAAAGGAACAATCCGTCGTTCTGGGCGACCAAGCTCTACGACCCGGGCCCGGGAAAGGAGTTGGACCCCGCCCTGTACGACAAGGGTTCCCTGATGCTGCACGCCTTGCGGCGCACGGTCGGTGACGACGCGTTCTTCGAAACGCTCAGGGCCTGGACCCATGAGCACGCGTACGGCAATGCCTCGTTCCGGCAGTTCGAGGCCCTGGCGGCGAAGGTCTCGGGCAAGGACCTCAAGGGGTTCTTCAGGGCGTGGGTCGACGGCACGGTCATCCCGCCGGAGAAGTACCTCCATCCGGGCAGCCTGGGCACGCTGGCTGGTTGAACGGGCGTACCACGGGGCCCGCTCCCCGTCGGTGAACGGCCTGAGGCCGGCCATTGCGGCCGGCCTCAGTGCTCCCTCGAGTCGTCAAGTCATCAGGACTCGTCCACCAGCTCCTTGAGAGCGATGTTGAGCTGGAGGACATTGACCCTCGGCTCCCCGACGAAGCCGAGGATCCGGCCGTCGGTGTGCTGCTCGACGAGCTTCTCCACCCGGTCGACGGGGAGGTGGTTGCGCTCGGCCACCCGGCGCACCTGGAGCTGTGCGTACTCCGGGGAGATGTCCGGGTCGAGGCCGGAGCCGGAGGAGGTGACGGCGTCGGCCGGCACGTCCGAGGGGCTGACCGGGTGGCCGGGGACGGAGTTGTCCTTGACCACGGCTGCCTTGGCGGCGGTGACCCAGTCGATGAGTTCCTCGTTGTCGCCGGAGCGGTTGGTCGCGCCGGAGAGGATCAGCTTGTACTGGGTGTTGACGCTGTTGGTGCCCAGGCCGTTGGAGGGGCGCGGCTGGAACCACTTGAGGTCCGGGGCCGCGGTCTCCTGCCCCTTCTCCAGCGGCAGGTCGTAGCGCTGGCCGATGAGTTCGGAACCGACGACCTTGCCGTTCGCGGTGATCTCGGAGCCATTGGCCTTGTCGGGGAAGACGCCCTGGGCGACGCCCGTGACGGCGAGCGGGTAGAGCACGCCGCAGACGACGGTCAGGACGAGCAGGGCGCGCAGCCCGGCCCAGAGCAACCGGGCGGTGTTTCCTACGGAGTTGTTCATGGCAGGTCAGCCGATTCCTAAATTCAGTGCAGCCCGGGTACGAGGGAGATGACCATGTCGATGATCTTGATGCCGATGAACGGGGCCACCAGACCGCCGAGTCCGTAGATCCCGAGGTTGCGCCGGAGCATCGAGTCGGCGCTGCTGGGCCGGTAGCGCACGCCCTTCAGGGCGAGCGGCACGAGCGCGATGATGATCAGCGCGTTGAAGATCACGGCCGACAGGATCGCGGACTGGGGCGAGGACAGCTGCATGATGTTCAGCTTGTCCAGGCCGGGATAGACCACGGCGAACATCGCGGGGATGATCGCGAAGTACTTCGCGACGTCGTTGGCGATCGAGAACGTCGTCAGGGCACCACGGGTGATGAGCAGCTGCTTGCCGATCTCGACGATCTCGATCAGCTTCGTGGGGTTGGAGTCCAGGTCCACCATGTTCCCGGCCTCCTTGGCGGCCGAGGTGCCGGTGTTCATGGCCACGCCGACATCGGCCTGGGCGAGCGCCGGCGCGTCGTTGGTGCCGTCGCCGGTCATCGCGACGAGCTTGCCGCCCCCCTGCTCGCGCTTGATGAGGGCCATCTTGTCCTCGGGCGTGGCCTCGGCGAGGAAGTCGTCGACACCGGCCTCCTCGGCAATGGCCTTCGCGGTCAGCGGGTTGTCGCCGGTGATCATGACCGTCTTGATGCCCATCCGGCGCAGCTCGTCGAACCGCTCCCGCATGCCCTCCTTGACGACGTCCTTGAGATGGATGACACCGAGGACCCGGGCGCCGTGCTCGTCCTCCAGGGCCACCAGCAGCGGCGTGCCGCCCGCCCCGGAGATCGTGTCGGTGAGCGCCTGCGCGTCCTGCGAGACGGTGCCGCCGCGCTCCTTGACCCAGGCGACGACCGAACCGGTGGCCCCCTTGCGGACCTTGCGTCCGTCCACGTCGACGCCGGACATGCGGGTCTGGGCGGTGAACGCGACCCACTCGGCCTGCCGCAGCTCGCCCTGGTGGCGCTCGCGCAGCCCGTACTTCTCCTTGGCGAGCACGACGATCGAGCGGCCCTCCGGCGTCTCGTCGGCCAGCGAGGAGAGCTGGGCCGCGTCCGCCAGTTCGGCCTCGGTCGTGCCCTTCACGGGTACGAACTCGGCGGCCTGCCGGTTTCCGAGCGTGATGGTGCCGGTCTTGTCGAGCAGCAGGGTCGACACGTCCCCGGCGGCCTCGACGGCACGCCCCGACATGGCGAGGACATTGCGCTGGACGAGGCGGTCCATGCCCGCGATGCCGATCGCGGAGAGCAGAGCGCCGATGGTCGTCGGGATCAGGCAGACCAGCAGCGCGGTCAGCACGATCATCGACTGCTTCTGCCCGGCGTAGATCGCGAAGGGCTGGAGGGTGACGACGGCGAGCAGGAAGACGACGGTGAGGGACGCGAGGAGGATGTTCAGCGCGATCTCGTTGGGTGTCTTCTGCCGGGCGGCGCCCTCGACCAGGGCGATCATCCGGTCGATGAACGTCTCGCCGGGCTTGGTGGTGATCTTGACGACGATGCGGTCGGAGAGCACCTTCGTACCCCCGGTGACGGCGCTTCGGTCACCGCCGGACTCCCGGATGACCGGGGCCGACTCGCCCGTGATCGCGGACTCGTCGACGCTCGCGACGCCCTCGACGACATCGCCGTCGCCGGGGATGACATCACCGGCCTCGCAGACCACCAGGTCACCGATGCGCAGCTCGGTGCCGGGCACCTGCTCCTCGCTCCGGCCGGCCAGCCGCCGCGCGACGGTGTCGGTCTTGGCCTTGCGCAGCGTGTCGGCCTGCGCCTTGCCGCGCCCCTCGGCGACCGCCTCCGCCAGGTTGGCGAAGATCGTGGTCAGCCACAGCCAGGCCGCGATCGCCCAGCCGAACCACTCGCCCGGGTCCAGGCACGCCAGCACGGTCGTGAACACCGAACCGATCAGCACCACGAACATCACCGGGGACTTGACCATCACCCGGGGGTCGAGCTTGCGTACGGCGTCGGGGAAGGAGCGGATCAGCTGCGCGGGGTCGAACAGGCCTCCGCCGACGCGCCCTTCGCTCTGGTGACCCGTGGGCGCGTCCTGGTGTGGTGCCCGGGTGGGGGTGACAGTGGACATCGAGTCCTCTTGCTTCGTACGAGTGGTCATGACGCCAGCCCTTCGGCCAGCGGCCCCAGCGCCAGGGCCGGGAAGTAGGTCAGCCCGGTGATGATCAGGATCGTGCCGACCAGCAGTCCGCTGAAGAGCGGCTTGTGCGTGCCCAGGGTTCCCACGGTCGCCGGTACGGGCTTCTGCTCGGCGAGCGAGCCGGCCAGCGCGAGGATGAACACCATCGGCAGGAACCGGCCGAGCAGCATCGCGAGACCGATCGTGGTGTTGAACCACTGCGTGTCCGCGTTGAGCCCGGCGAACGCCGAACCGTTGTTGTTGGCTCCCGAGGTGTAGGCGTAGAGGATCTCGGAGAATCCGTGGGCGCCGGTGTTGGTCATCGAGTGGGGCGGGGTGGGCAGCGCCATCGCCGCGGCGGTGAAGCAGAGCACCAGAGTCGGGGTGATCAGGATGTAGCAGGCCGCGAGCTTGATCTCGCGGGTGCCGATCTTCTTGCCGAGGTACTCCGGCGTGCGGCCGACCATCAGCCCGGCGATGAACACCGCGATGATCGCCATGACAAGCATGCCGTAGAGGCCGGAACCCACGCCTCCGGGCGCGATCTCGCCGAGCTGCATGCCCAGCATCGTGATCCCGCCGCCGAAGCCGGTGTACGAGGAGTGGAAGGAGTTCACCGCGCCGGTGGAAGTGAGCGTGGTGGTCACGGCGAAGATCGACGAGCCGGCGATCCCGAACCGGGTCTCCTTGCCCTCCATCGCCCCGCCCGCGATGTCGAACGCGGGCCCGTGGTGGGCAAATTCGGTCCACATCATCAGGGTGATGAAGCCCAGCCAGATGACGCCCATCGTCGCGAGGATCGCGTAACCCTGCTTGAGCGAGCCGACCATCCGGCCGAACGTCCGGGTCAGTGCGAAGGGGATGACCAGGATCAGGAAGATCTCGAACAGGTTGGACAGCCCGTTGGGGTTCTCGAACGGGTGGGACGAGTTGGCGTTGAAGTAGCCGCCGCCGTTCGTGCCCAGCTCCTTGATGGCCTCCTGGGAGGCCACGGCGCCACCGTTCCACTGCTGCGAGCCGCCCATGAACTGCCCGACCTCGTGGATGCCGGCGAAGTTCTGGATCGCGCCGCAGGCCACCAGCACCAGCGCGCCGACGGTGGCGATCGGCAGCAGGATCCGTACGGTGCCGCGCACCAGGTCGGACCAGAAGTTGCCCAGCTCACCGGTGCGGGAGCGGGCGAAGCCCCGTACGAGGGCCATCGCGACGGCCATCCCGACGGCGGCCGAGACGAAGTTCTGCACCGCGAGACCGCCGGTCTGCACGACGTGACCCATGGCCTGTTCGCCGGCGTACGACTGCCAGTTGGTGTTGGCGACGAACGACGCCGCCGTGTTGAACGCCTGGTCCGGATCGATCGAGGCAAAGCCGAGCGAGCCGGGCAGCACGCCCTGGAGCCGCTGCAGCAGGTAGAGGAAGAGGACGCTCACCGCGGAGAAGGCGAGCACCCCCCGCAGATACGCGGGCCAGCGCATCTGCGTGTTCGGGTCGGCGCCGATGGCCTTGTACATCCACTTCTCGACGCGCAGGTGCTTGTTCGAGGAGTAGACGCCGGCCATGTAGTCGCCGAGCGGACGGTACACCAGCCCCAGCGCCACGACGAGCGCGAGAACCTGGAGCACACCAGCGAGGACGGGGCTCATATCGCGCTCAGAACCTCTCCGGGTACAGAAGGGCGAGGACGAGATAGCCCAGCAGGGCGACGGCCACGATCAGGCCGACGATGTTCTCGGCAGTCACAGCTTCGCCACCCCCTTGGCAACGAGAGCCACCAGCGCGAACACCGCGATCGTGGTGACGACGAAGGCCACATCGGCCATCGTGTGCTCCTAGATGAGGTACGGATTCTCGGACCTCTTGAGCAAACCTCGCGCCATGGGCGTCCTGGCCTGCGTTGATGTCTTCCTTACGGGGATCGGCGGGCCTTTGACGGCGCACATACGTGCCCTATACGCGCCCCATACGCGCGCCGTCTGCGCGCTGTCCGGAACCCGTCTTGCGCATGGCCGGAAACCCCTGCCCTGCCCTTCCCGGAACCTCTTCCGGACGCAGAACGGCCGGTGGGCCGTACCCCCCTCGAAAGGGGATACGGCCCACCGGCCGAAGCTGTGCCGGGCGGCTGCCCGTGCCCGCTCAGCGCACCTCGGTGATCTCGGGCCCGCGCTGGAGCTGGCCCATGCCACCGGAGAACTTCGAGCTCTCCTGACTCTCCTGCTGAACCCCCTCGGGGACCATCTGGGCGTCGTTGGGCAGCTTGAGGACGATCGGGTCGCGCGGAGCCATCGGGCCCTCGCCACGGACGACCACGGTGTCCCGGAAGATCGTCTCCAGCAGCCCGGCGGCCTCCGGCTGCACGGCGCCCTGGCCGGAGATCACTCCGCGCAGGAACCAGCGCGGCCCGTCGACGCCGACGAAGCGCACCAGCTGCACGCCGTTCGTCCCGTCCGGGAGCTGTACGGGGACCTGAGCACGCAGCTCCCAGCCCAGCGGGCCCTCGACCTCGTCGATCACCCCGCCCTGCTGGGTGATGCCGGCCGCGATCTCCTCACGGACCTCGCCCCAGATGCCTTCCTTCTTGGGCGCGGCAAAGGCCTGCAGCTGGATGGCGCTGTCACGCAGCACCACGGTCGCGGCGACGATCGCGTCGCCGGCCACCTCGACGCGCAGCTCCATGCCCTCGACACCGGGCACGAAGACGCCGCCCAGGTCGACCCGGCCCTCGCCGGGCTGGGAGACCTCGGAGACGTCCCACGGCCCGTCCGGCCGCGGTGCCGGCGGGAGGTTCACCCGACGCGAGCCGCTGGCGGCACCGTCGGTGTCATCGAGCTCGTCGACGACCTGCTCGGCCTCGCGCGCTTCGTCCGCCACGTCCTCGGCGGAACCACTCTTCTTGCGACGTCCGAACACGTCACTGTCCTTCCCGGTCGGGTACGACCGAAGCGTAGCTGTTCCCGCCCTGGGTGATCCCGCCCCTGACACCATCGACATCACCGGAGGCATGCCCTCCGGTTGATCCGAAGCCTCCCTCGCCGCGAGCCGAGCCGGGCAGCTCCGCCACTTCGTGGAAGCGCACCTTCTCGACCTGCTGGACGACCAGTTGGGCAATCCGGTCGAACCGCTCGAACCGCACGGGCTCACGCGGGTCGAGGTTGATGACAATCACCTTGATCTCTCCACGGTACCCGGCATCAACCGTCCCCGGGGCATTCACGAGGGCGACGCCGCAGCGCGCGGCGAGGCCGGAGCGCGGATGCACGAACGCGGCGTATCCGTCGGGCAGCGCGATCGACACCCCGGTGGGCAGCACCACCCGCTCGCCCGGGGCGAGCACGGCGGCCTCGGTGGTCACCAGATCGACTCCGGCGTCGCCCGGGTGCCCATAGGCCGGAATCGGCACATCCGGGTCGATCCGGCGGATCAGTACGTCCACGGGCCGGCGCATCAGGGATTCACCTCGAAGGCTCGGGCACGCCTGACCTGGTCCGGGTCGGCCATCGCCGCCTGGATCTCGGCCGGGCGCCCGTTCTCGATGAAGTGGTCGACCTTCACCTCGACGAAGAGGGCCTCGGCCCGGACCGCGACGGGCCCGTCCGGGTCACCGATCCGGCCGGTCGCCCGGGAGTAGATCTTCCGGCCGTGCACCGCGGTGATCTCCGCGTCGAGGTGCAGCACGGTGCCCACCGGCACCGGAAGCACGAAGTCGGTCTCCAGCCGACCGGTCACGGCAATCACCCGCAGGAGCCAGTTCAGCGAGCCGAGCGTCTCGTCCAGCGCAGTGGTCAGGATGCCGCCGTGCGCCAGCCCCGGGGCGCCCTGGTGGGCGGCCTTCACCGTGAACTCGGCGGTGACGCCGACACCGTCACCGGCCCGCGCCTGGAGGTGCAGCCCGTGCTGCTGTCCACCGCCGCAGCCGAAACAGTGTTCGTAGTGCGCGCCGAGGAGTTCGCCGGGGGCCGGGGCTTCGGGGTGCCGGACCGGTTTCACCGCGTCGGCCGGGGGCTTCAGAGCCGCAGATGTTCCACTCACAGGCGCAGACCTTACCCGCGCGGCTACCCACGGGTCGCACCGTGCCAAGCTTGGGCCCATGCAGCCTTCCACCCCGCCTTTCGACGAACGACTGACCGCACCCCGTTCGTGGTGGCTCATCGCACTCCTGATCGGCATCGCCTGCGCGCTGATCCTGCTGCCGCTCGGCCCCCTGCCCCTGCTGGCCGGCCTGGCGGGCGGCACGGCCCTGTCGGCGGTCGCGGTGAGCTCCTACGGCTCGGCCAGGATCCGGGTCGTGGCGGGCACCCTGGTCGCCGGCGACGCGCGGATTCCGGTGACGGCGCTCGGCGAGGCCGAGGCGCTGGACGAGAAGGAGGCGCGCGCGTGGCGCACGTACAAGGCCGACACCCGCGCGTTCATGCTGCTGCGCAGCTACATCCCGACGGCGGTCCGGGTGGAGGTCACCGACCCGCAGGACCCGACTCCGTACGTCTATCTGTCGACGCGCGAGCCCCAAGCCCTGGTGGCGGCGCTCACGGCCGTACGCGCGCAGCGCGTGTGAGAAAGTCCCGCCTGGCCGGGGCGTCCGGCCCTGCCCTCCTGGCGGACGACGCCACCTTCGAAACACGCCTCAGCGCCGTGGCAGGCAACGTTTGCCCGTCAAGGAGCGGCGTCCGGTGCGTGCTCTCGGCGTGCCGGCCGGAAGCCCTCGTACTGGACCGTACTCGGGCTTTCGTCCGGTGCGGCGAGAGTGCGTGCCGGGCGTCGCGACGGGGCGAACGTCGCCTGCCGCGGCACTAGCTTCCTTCCCGTGGGGGTCCTGGCGGGCTCCAGGTGTCCGGCACGCCCGGCACGCCCGGCAGGGCCTTGCGGGGGCCCACCTGCCGCTCCAGCGGAGGCAGCTCGGGGAGCCGGTCCCAGGGGACCTGGCGCTTGCGCAGGTCCTTCCTGACCCGCTCGGCGAGCTTTCTGGTGTCGCGCCGGTTCATCATCGCGCCGACGGCGGCGCCGACCATGAACGGGACCAGGCTGGGCAGATCGCGCGCCATGCGCTTCATGATCTGCTGGCGCAGCTCGCGCTTCATCTGACCGCCCAGCGCGGCATTGACCGTCGTGGGGTGGGCGACGTCGATTCCGCGTTCCTCCGTCCAGGACGTGAGGTAGGCGGCGGAACGCTGGCCGAGCCCGCCCGGCGGGCGCTGTCCGTAGACCTCGTGCAGCTCGGCGACGAGCTTCATCTCGATCGCGGCCACACCGGTGATCTCCGCCGCCAGTTCGGCAAGCATGGCGGGCGGTACGGGCATCATCGCCGCCGCGCCGATTCCGGCGCCGACGGTGGCACTGCCCTTGCTCGCGCCTGCGACCAGCTTGTCGGCGAGCTCCTCCGGACCGAGGCCGGGGAACTGCTTGCGCAGGGTGGCGAGATCGCGCACAGGGATGCGGGGAGCGTTCTCGATGATCAGGTCGGCGATTTGACCGATCGCTGCCTTGGCACTCTCCCCGCTCTTGCGTACGCCCCGTTTCACTGAACCCAGACGGCCTGCCCCGGTCACGGGCTCCGTCCTGTCGACCTGTCCGGCCCCATCGGCCGTGTCGACTCCTTCGGCCTCCGCGACACCTGCTTCGAGCGAGGCCGGCAGGCCTCGCTCGTCGTCCCGCTCACCCGGGGAGGGCGGCAGGGCGGACCGCTCGGCAGGCGCTGCTACGCCTTCTGCCGGGCCTGTACCGCCCTGATACGCCTCCGACGACCTCTTGCGCCGCAAGCGCCGCTTCCGGAACGGTGTGTCGCCTGCCACGGTCGGCGCAACCTAGTCGCAGTCGCGGCAGATCGGCTGGCCGTTCTTCTCACGTGCCAGCTGGCTCCTGTGGTGCACGAGGAAGCAGCTCATGCACGTGAACTCGTCGGCCTGCTTGGGCAGGACCCTGACGGCCAGCTCCTCGTTGGACAGGTCTGCGCCGGGCAGCTCCAGTCCTTCGGCCGCGTCGAACTCGTCGACGTCGACGGCGGACGCCGTCTTGTCGCTCCGGCGAGCCTTGAGTTCTTCGAGGCTGTCCTGGTCGACGTCGTCGTCGGTCTTGCGTGGGGTGTCGTAATCCGTTGCCATGTCGCTCTCCCCCTCTGGGTGTCTGCGGTGTCTCAGCGCTCGTAACGCGTGAGAGGCCGGACTTGTGCCCGACCCGAGGCGGAGATTTTGCCTCACATCAAGGTCTGTTACTCAATCGACACCCAATGGGACCGCTCGGGAGCGGCCGGCTTGGGTGGCGATGGGGACCGTACACGGTCCCGGTGTCGCGCTTCACGGGCGCCACCCCGTGTACTTCCCGTGATATTGGACCCCGAAAACCCCGACTTTTGCGGGCTTTCAGGCGGAGCCTCTGATTACGGAGCGTTGACGGTCATAAATTCGCTCCTGTGATCGATCACACACGGACGATCCGGGTACAGGTCCCGAAAATTCCGCTCAAAGCGAACAGGTCAATTGATGCACGGATCACTCCGTCCGGCCTCTCAGACCGGCAGTGAGACACGCATCACAAGACCACCGCCCTCGCGGGGCTCCGCGATGATACGGCCGCCGTGTGCGCGTGCCACGGAGCGCGCGATCGACAGGCCGAGCCCGACCCCCTTGTCGCTGCCCGTTCGCTCCGTACGGAGCCGTCTGAAGGGCTCGAAGAGGTTGTCGATCTCGTACGCCGGCACCACCGGACCGGTGTTCGAGACCACCAGCAGGGCCTGGCCGCCCTGGAGCTCGGTGGTGACCTCCACCCAGCCCTCCTCGGGGACGTTGTAGCGCACGGCGTTCTGTACGAGGTTCAGCGCGATCCGCTCCAGCAGGACGCCGTTGCCCTGGACGACTGCGGGGGCCCGCTCGCCGCGGATCTCCACACCGCGCTCCTCGGCCTCACCGCGCGTCTGGTCGATCGCGCGCGACGCGACCTCCGCGAGGTCGACCGGTTTTCGCTCGACGATCTGGTTGTCGCTGCGGGCCAGCAGCAGCAGGCCCTCGACCAGCTGCTCGCTGCGCTCGTTGGTGGCCAGCAGGGTCTTGCCCAGCTGCTTCAGCTCCGGCGGGGCATGCGGGTCGGACAGATGCACCTCCAGCAGCGTGCGATTGATCGCGAGCGGTGTGCGCAGTTCGTGCGAGGCGTTGCCGACGAACCGCTGCTGGGCGGTGAAGGCCCGCTCCAGGCGGTCGAGCATCTCGTCGAAGGTGTCGGCGAGCTCCTTCAGCTCGTCGTCCGGTCCGTCCAGCTCGATCCGGCGGGACAGGTCGGTTCCGGCCACCCGGCGGGCGGTGCGGGTGATCCGGCCCAGCGGCGAGAGCACCCGCCCGGCCATCGCGTAGCCGAAGGCGAAGGCGATGACGCTCAGGCCCACCAGGGCGAGCAGCGACCGGTTGAGAAGCGTGTCGAGCGCCTGCTGCCGCTGGTGGTTGACGCAGGAGTTCATCGCCGCGTTGAAGGTCTCCGGTGACGCCTTCTCGGGCAGGTTGCAGACATCGCTGCGGACCTGCCCGTTGACGATCTCGAACGGCAGCTCACTGCCCACATGCAGGGCCTGAGCGGCCAGCATGTAGATGATCGACAACAGCAGGATGCCGGCGATCAGGAACATGCCGCCGTAGAGCAGCGTGAGCCGTATCCGGATGGTCGGGCGCAACCAGTAGGGGGGCTCCTGCTGTTTGGGCTCCCAGGTGGGCTTCGGGGGCGCCGCCGGCGGCGCGGGGACGGAGGGCATCGGCCGTCAGATCCGGTAGCCGGATCCGGGCACGGTGACGATCACCGGCGGCTCGCCGAGTTTCCGGCGCAGCGTCATGACGGTCACCCTGACGACATTGGTGAACGGGTCGGTGTTCTCGTCCCAGGCCTTCTCCAGCAGCTGCTCGGCCGAGACGACCGCACCCTCGCTGCGCATCAGAACCTCCAGCACGGCGAACTCCTTCGGCGCGAGCTGGACCTCCGTCTCGCCCCGGAAGACCTCGCGCCGGTTGGGGTCGAGCTTGATGCCGGCCCGCTCCAGGACGGGCGGCAGGGCCACCGTCGTACGCCGGCCGAGCGCCCGCACCCGTGCGGTGAGCTCGCTGAAGGCGAACGGCTTGGGCAGATAGTCGTCGGCGCCGAGCTCCAGACCCTCCACGCGGTCGCTGACGTCCCCGGACGCGGTGAGCATGAGCACCCGGGTGGGCATGCCCAGCTCGACGATCCGCCGGCAGACGTCGTCTCCGTGCACCAGAGGGAGGTCTCGGTCCAGCACCACGACGTCGTAGTCGTTGACCTCGATGCGCTCCAGGGCCGCCGCACCGTCGTACACGACATCGACGGCCATGGCCTCCCGGCGCAATCCGGTGGCCACCGCATCGGCGAGCAGTTGCTCGTCCTCCACGACGAGTACGCGCACGGCGCTGTCCTTCCTTAGAAACTTCAGAACGTGTCGAAGTACCGACGGTCCGTGATCGGGCATCCGTCGGCACTGGTCTGTGCGGCTCCATCCTGCCCGCAACGCGCATAAACCGGCGGTAAGACGACGCTGCCTCAGCTGGGGCTCAGCGGAATCCACCAGATTTTCGGGCCAGTTGAGGTTTCTCCGGTCCCTGGCCCGGGGAGGACGAATTCACACCCGCGATCACGCCTTGAATGTGGCGTACCACTGGCCGCTCCGTCCCCGGAGAGCGCGTGATCACCCGCCCTACCGCCTCCGTGCGGAGGGAAACCCCGGGCACACCCCCGTGCCACCGACCCACGATGAGGGGGCGCATTATGGACGCTTTCACCGCAGGCCTGCTGCAGCGGATCAAGAGCACCGAGCACGACCTCACGAGAGCCCGGGAGACGGGCGACGACTTCCTCGCGGATGTCGAGCAGAGCGAGCTGGAGGACCTTCACCGCCTCGCCGCCGAGCACGGTGTCGAGATCGGTGCCACCAGCGTCTGAGTACGCATATGTGAAGGGCCCCTGATGCCGTGACCGGCGTCTCAGGGGCCCTTCACGCGTGCCCCAGGGTCTGTCCGGCGACATCAGGGCCTGGGGCATGTGTCGGAAGTCCCGCCTGGCCGGGAACGTCCGGTGCTTCCCCAAGCTCTCGGCTTCGCTCGAGCAGGGGGGAGCTTGGGGAAGTAGCTGTCGTCTCGCGCCCGCCGGGGAGTACGGGACAGCCCTTAGTCGTGCCAGGCGCCGAACTCCTCCAGAAGGGCCTGGAGCGGCTCGAAGACGCCCGGCGTCGCGGCGATCGTCAGATCGCCGTCGGCGGGCTGCCCGGGGCGCCCGCCTGTGTACGCGCCCGCCTCGCGGGCGATGAGGTCGCCGGCCGCCAGGTCCCAGGGGTGAAGTCCGCGCTCGTAGTAGCCGTCGAGGCGGCCCGAGGCCACGTCGCAGAGGTCCACGGCGGCGGAACCGCTGCGCCTGATGTCACGGAGGAGCGGGATCAGCTTCTGAGCCACGTCCGCCTGGTGCGTACGGACGTCGCTGACGTAGTTGAAACCGGTCGAGACGAGCGCCTGGTCGAGTGGTGGCGCGGGCCGGCAGCGCAGCGCGGTGCCCTCGCCGTACGCGCCGCCCGTGGCGTACGCCCCGCAGCCGAGCACCGCCCGGTAGGTCTCGCGGCGCATCGGGGCCTCCACCACGCCCACGACCCGCACGCCGTCCCGTTCAGCGGCGACGGAGACGGCCCAGGTGGGCAGTCCGTAGAGGTAGTTCACGGTGCCGTCGAGCGGGTCGATGACCCAGCGGACGCCGCTGCTGCCCTCGGCGCTGGTCCCTTCCTCTCCAAGGAAGCCGTCCTGCGGGCGGCGCTCGCTCAGGAAGCCGGTGATCAGCTTCTCGGCGGCGAGATCCATCTCGGTGACGACATCGATCGGGCTGGACTTGGTCGCGGCCACGCCCAGATCGGCCGGGCGGCCGTCACGGAGCAGCGCGCCCGCACGGCCGGCGGCTTCCAGGGCGAGGTCGAGCAGTTCGGACAGGTTCGGGTCGGTCACGGCTCTCCAGGGGTCTGTGGGCGTACGGCGGGGCACTCACGCGTAGGGGCTGTCGGCACCCGCGGCGGCTGGCTTGGGGGCCCGTGCCGGGCAGCAGCCGACCGGGCAGAGGTCGTGGGCCGGGCCGAGTGCTCCCAGCGCGCAGCGCTCCCCGGCCTGTCCCCGCTCGGTGACGGCGCGCTCCAGCACCAGCTCGCGCACAGCCGCGGCGAACCGCGGGTCGGCGCCCACGGTTGCCGACCGGCGCACGGGCAGCCCGAGCTCGGCGGCCTTCGCGGTGGCCTCGGTGTCGAGGTCGTACAGGACCTCCATGTGGTCCGAGACGAATCCGATGGGGGCCATCACCACGGCGGGCACCCCGTCCGCGTGCAGCGCCTCCAGGTGGTCGCAGATGTCGGGTTCCAGCCAGGGGATGTGCGGTGCGCCGCTGCGCGACTGGTAGACGAGCTGCCAGGGGTACTCGACGCCGGTCTCCTCGCGCACCGCGTCGACGATCAGCCGGGCGACGTCGAGGTGCTCGGCGACATAGGCGCCGCCGTCGCCGTGCGTCTCGACGGGGCCGGAGGTGTCGGCGGCCGAGACGGGAATGGAGTGTGTGGTGAAGGCGAGGTGCGCCCCGGCCCGTACGTCCTCCGGCAGGTCGGCCAGGGAGGCGAGGACGCCTTCCACCATGGGCGTCACGAAGCCGGGATGGTTGAAGTAATGCCGCAGCTTGTCCACCCGGGGCACCGGCAGCCCCTCCGCCTCCAGGACGGCCAATGACTCGGCGAGGTTCTCGCGGTACTGCCGGCAGCCGGAATAGGAGGCGTAGGCGCTGGTGGCGAGGACGGCGATCCGGCGGTGCCCTTCGGCGCTCATCTCACGCAGGGTGTCGGTGAGGTACGGCGCCCAGTTGCGGTTGCCCCAGTACACCGGCAGGTCCAGTCCGTGCTCGGCGAAGTCCTTGCGCAGGGCGTCCAGCAGGGCTCTGTTCTGGGCGTTGATCGGGCTGACGCCGCCGAACAGGAAGTAGTGCTTGCCGACCTCCTTCAGCCGCTCCTCGGGGATGCCTCGGCCACGGGTCACGTTCGCCAGGAACGGGACCACGTCGTCCGGGCCTTCGGGGCCTCCGAAGGAAAGCAGCAGCAGGGCGTCGTAGGGGGCGGGATCGCGCAGATCGGGCATGACACCGATCCTGCCACTCGCCGCGGACAGCCCTCCCACCGACGTCGGCCCCGGGACCACCCCACGGTCGGGCCGGCCACCCCGACCGTAAGCTGTATCGGTTACGTTCATGTATTAGAGGCGCGTGCGATCACGCTGTTCCGGAGCCCTCCTTGCCCAGTCCCTACCGCGCGATATTCGCCGCCCCCGGCACCAAGGGGTTCTCGGCGGCCGGATTCCTCGGCCGGATGCCGCTGTCCATGATGGGCATCGGTGTGGTGACCATGATTTCCCAGCTCACAGGCCGTTACGGCCTCGCCGGTGCGCTTTCCGCGACGCTCGCGATGTCGGCGGCGGTGATCGGGCCGCTGATCTCCCGGCTCGTGGACCGGCATGGGCAGCGCCGCGTTCTGCGCCCCGCCACCCTCGTCTCGCTGGCGGCGGTGGCCGGACTCCTGATCTGCGCGCAGCAGCGACTTCCCGACTGGACGCTCTTCGTCTTCGCGGCGGGCGCCGGCTGCGTGCCCAGCGTGGGTTCGATGATCCGGGCCCGCTGGGCGGAGATCTACCGCGGTTCGCCGCGCGAGCTGCACACCGCGTACTCGTGGGAGTCGATCGTCGACGAGGTGTGCTTCATCTTCGGGCCGATCATCTCGATCGGGCTGTCCACCGCCTGGTTCCCCGAGGCCGGGCCGCTGCTGGCCGCCGGGTTCCTGCTGGTCGGCGTCCTCTGGCTGACCGCTCAGCGGGCCACCGAGCCCGTTCCGCATCCGCGCCGGGAGCACACCGGCGGCTCCGCGATGCGCTCCCGGGGTCTCCAGGTGCTCGTGGTGACGTTCGTGGCCACCGGTGCGATCTTCGGGTCCGTCGACGTGGTGACGGTGGCCTTCGCCGAGGAACGGGGCCACAAGGCCGCGGCAAGCCTCGTGCTGGCGGTGTACGCACTGGGGTCATGCCTGGCCGGAGCGGTCTTCGGCCTGATCCACCTCAGGGGGAAGGCGTCCACCCGGTGGCTGGTGGGCGTGTGCGCGATGGCCGTGAGTATGATCCCCCTCCAACTGGCCGGGAACTTGCCGTTCCTGGCCGTGGCGCTCTTTGTCGCGGGTCTCGCCATCGCACCGACGATGGTCAGCACCATGGCCCTCGTCGAACAGCACGTACCGCGCACCGAACTGACCGAGGGCATGACCTGGACCAGCACCGGGCTCGCCGTCGGGGTGGCGCTCGGCTCGTCGGCCGCCGGCTGGGTGGTCGACGCGTCGGGGGCCGAGGCGGGGTACGCGGTGCCCGTGGTGTCGGGAGCGCTCGCGGCCGTGGTGGCGTTCCTGGGGTATCGCCGGCTCAGCGGGCCGGTTCCTACGGAAGGGCGCGCGGAAGATGACCGACACCGACGCACGGACGACGACGAACGCGTGGCGTAACTGGGCGGGGAACGTCACCGCCCGTCCGGTACGGGCCGTGAACCCCGCCTCCGTTCCGGAGCTGGCCGAGGCACTGCGCCGGGCGTCCGAGGACGGTCTGCGGGTGAAGCCGGTCGGTACCGGGCACTCCTTCACCGCGACGGCGGCCACCGACGGCGTGCTGATCCGCCCGGACCTGCTCACCGGCATCCGGAACATCGACCGCGAGGCGATGACGGTGACCGTCGAGGCCGGCACCCCGCTGAAGCGGCTGAACACCGCCCTGGCCCGCGAGGGTCTCTCGCTCACCAACATGGGCGACATCATGGAGCAGACGGTCGCGGGCGCCACCTCGACCGGCACCCACGGCACCGGCCGTGACTCGGCGTCCATATCCGCGCAGATACGCGCCCTCGAACTGGTCACCGCCGACGGCACGGTGGTGACCTGTTCCGAGAAGGAGAACGCCGACATCTTCGCCGTCGCCCGGATCGGGCTCGGCGCGCTGGGTGTCGTCACGGCGATCACCTTCGCCGTGGAGCCCGTCTTCCTGCTGACGGCCCGCGAGGAGCCGATGACCTTCGACCGGGTCATGGGCGGCTTCGACGAGCTGGTCGCCGAGAACGAGCACTTCGAGTTCTACTGGTTCCCGCACACCGGGAACTGCAACACCAAGCGCAACAACCGCAGCGCGGGCCCCGCCGCCCCGCCCGGAAAGCTCAGCGGCTGGTTCGAGGACGAGTTCCTCTCCAACGGGATCTTCCAGGTGGCCTGTTCCCTCGGCCGGGCGGTCCCCGCCACCATTCCGTCGATCGCCAAGCTCTCCAGCCGCGCCCTGTCGGCCCGTACGTACACCGACATCCCGTACAAGGTCTTCACCAGCCCGCGCCGGGTCCGCTTCGTGGAGATGGAGTACGCGGTGCCGCGCGAGGCCGCCGTGGAGGCGCTGCGCGAGGTGAAGGCGATGGTCGAGCGTTCGCCGCTGCGGATCAGCTTCCCGGTGGAGGTCCGTACCGCCCCCGCGGACGACATCGCGCTCTCCACGGCCTCGGGCCGCGAGAGCGCGTACATCGCCGTCCATCTCTACAGGGGCACGCCCTACCAGGCGTACTTCACGGCGGTCGAGCGCATCATGACCGCCCACGCCGGGCGCCCGCACTGGGGCAAGGTCAACACCCGCGACGCCGAGTACCTCGCCGGGGTGTACCCGCGGTTCGGCGAGTTCACCGCCGTACGCGACCGCCTGGACCCGGACCGGCTCTTCGGCAACGACTATCTGCGCCGGGTGCTGGGCGAGTAACGTCCCTTGGTCCTGATCGGCTCCGCGCGCCCCGGGCGCGCGGAGCCGATTCACTGTCCGGTGTCCGTGCCGGCCGTGGCTCCCTCGTCCTGTGCCGGGGCCTCGCCGCCGCCTGCGGGGTCCGTATCGGCGGAGCCGCCGCCGCCCGGCGTGGCCGGGGGCGGAGTGGTCGCCGGGGGCGGACTCGTACGGTCGCCGGTGCCGCCGGACTGCGTGGGACCGGGCGTCGGATCGGTCGAGGAGCGGTCGCCCCCGCCGGAATCCGGGTTCTGGCTCCCGCCGCCCTGCTGGTCCGTATCGGGCGTCGTGCCGCTCTCCTGCTCCGGCGTCCGCCCCTGACCGGGGTCGGTGGTCGTCGACGGCGCCGGATCGTCCGACCCGGAACTCCGTTCCCCGCCGCGCACGACGGAGCCGACGGTCGTGCCCTGGCCGCCACTCAGGTCGTTGCCGGAAATCAGCTCGTACGTGGTGATTCCGGCCATCGCGAGGACGAAGACCACGGCCGCCCCGAGAGCCGAGCGCTTCCAGCCGCGGATCCGGGTGCCGTGCGTGGTGGCTTCGGAGAACTCCTCGTCCGGATCCGGCCGCCCGCTGGTGAGCAGCTGGGTCTCGTCGACGGGCCGGAGCATCCTCGTACGGTCCGGATCGTCCGCCGCATCGCGCGACGCGGCCGTGGCGTCCGCCCTGCGCAGCACGGTCGTGGCGTCAACGGCCGGTATCACCGTGGTGGCGTCCGTGACTCCGTCAGGAGTGCCGGAGGGAGCTCGGGAGGGCGTTTCGCCGGTCGGTCGTCGCGTCCCCCTCTTCGTCGCACGCGCATCGTCGGTCTCACGCGTATGTACGGTCACCGCACGACCCGGGTGCTTCACCTGGACCGTGACCTCGCGGATCTGCTCCCCCGTGCGCCGGAAGAAGTGCTGGAAGACCGAACCGCCGCAGGTGGCGACGACGCTCATCACTCCGGCACCGAGGATCGTTCCGTACACACCCAGCTGGGAGGCCGCCACCGCTGCCGCGACCGACGCCACGGCGCTGCCCGCCACCTGCGGCACGCTCAGATCTATACGCCTTTCTTTGGGCTCTATGTCACTTTCCGGCTTCTGTACCATTCCCAGCCCTTGATTGACATCTCTCCCACCATGCAACAGGAAGGGACATTTGAGCGAAGTGATTAGTTCCGCTTCGGGGGATTCTGTGAAGCAGGACACGCGCGAAGGACGCACCATCCCCGGCCGGGCAGCCGAACTCCCGCGCCTCACGAGAACTTCGACGGCGCGGCGGTCCACCCCGGTGGCCCGAATGGAGTACTGTGGCGAGCCCTGGGGCAGGACTCCCACACGGGTGTCCGGGATCTTCGGGAGGGGGCCGAAGGAGGCACTCGATCCGGCGGCGCCACGGCATCGCACGGGGACTGGCTACATGAAGTGACCAAAGGTGACTTCGTGTTGCACAATAGGTCACCGTGTCACACCGGCGATCAAGGGCTCACGCCCGACACGCCGGGCAACACGGCAATGTTGTGGCAGGCTGCACCCGGGCAGGCCACACTCGACTAGCGGAAGCAGCGACGCACGTGACGTCGGCAGGCACCACCCGGGAGGTCCCCATGCCCGAACTGCGTGTCGTGGCCGTCTCCAACGACGGCACACGACTGGTGCTCAAGGCTGCGGACAGCACGGAGTACACGCTTCCCATCGACGAGCGGCTGCGGGCCGCCGTACGCAACGACCGCGCGCGGCTCGGCCAGATCGAGATCGAGGTGGAGAGCCACCTCCGCCCCCGCGATATCCAGGCGCGGATACGAGCTGGTGCCTCCGCGGAGGAGGTCGCCCAGTTCGCCGGAATCCCCGTCGACCGTGTCCGCCGCTTCGAGGGCCCCGTGCTCGCGGAGCGCGCCTTCATGGCCGAGCGGGCCAGGAAGACCCCCGTGCGTCGTCCCGGCGAGAACGCCGGCCCCCAGCTCGGCGAGGCGGTGCAGGAACGGCTGCTGCTGCGTGGCGCCGACAAGGAGACCGTCCAGTGGGACTCCTGGCGCCGGGACGACGGCACCTGGGAGGTCCTGCTGGTCTACCGGGTCGCGGGCGAGCCGCACTCGGCGAGCTGGACGTACGACCCGCCGCGCCGGCTGGTCCAGGCCGTGGACGACGAGGCGCGCTCGCTGATCGGCGAGACCGACGACGTCGCCGCGCCCGAGCCGAGCTTCCCGTTCGTGCCCCGGATCGCCCGGCTGCCGCGCGACCGGCCGCTGGACCGCGCCCTGGACCGCCAGATGGAGCGGCCCACGGCCCCGCCGCCCCCGCCCGAGCCCGAGGAGCACATCGCGTCCGTCTCGGCCGGTGAGCGTGATTCGCTGACCAGCCTGCTGGAGGCGGTGCCGAGCTTCCGCGGCGACATGGTGGTTCCCGAGCGTCCGGCGCCGCCCGAGCCGCCCGCGGTCGAGCCCGCCGCCCAGGAGCCGGAGGCGGACGAGCCGCCGGCCGCGGCGGCCTCCGCGGGCGCCGGTTCCGCCTACGCGGATGTGCTGATGCCACGGGCGGTGGCCGGTCACCGCGACCGGCTGACCGGTACGACGGACCGCCAGGCCGAGGCGGACGGCGTCCGGCCGGGCCGCCGGGCCGCCGTACCGACCTGGGACGAGATCGTCTTCGGTACGCGCCGCAAGAAGCAGGACTGAGCGGAGCGACCAGAGGATGACGAGGGTCCGTACGCCACTGCGTGCGGGCCCTCGTGCCGTGAGCGGCCGCCGCACCCGGCGCCTGCGGGGCCGGGAGCGGCGAGTGGGGTCGGTCCGGCCGGCGCCCGTCCCGTTACTGCGGCTCGGGCCCCGTGGCGACCGGGCGGGACTCGTCGCCGGACCACTCGGACCAGGAGCCCGCGTACAGCGCCGCCGGGATGCCCGCGACGGCCAGGGCCAGTACTTCATGGGCGCCGGAGACCCCGGAGCCGCAGTAGACGCCGATCTCCCCCGGTCGATCGGCGCCGAGTTCCTTGAAGCGCACCGCCAGCGCCTCGGCGGACAGGAACCGGCCGTCGTCCCCCGTGTTCTCGGAGGTCGGGGCCGAGACGGCTCCCGGGATGTGGCCGCCCACCCGGTCGATCGGCTCCACATCGCCCCGGTAGCGCTCGGCGGCCCGGGCGTCGAGCAGCAGACCCGAGCGGGCCAGCGCCGCCGCCCCGTCCGCGTCCAGCAGCGGCAGCGCACCGGGCGTGGGCCGGAAGTCGCCCTCGGCCGGGGCCGGGGTCTCCTGCTGGAGTTCGCCCGTCCAGGCGGCGAGTCCGCCGTCCAGGACCCGGACATCCGGATGCCCCGTCCAGCGCAGCAGCCACCAGGCGCGTGCCGCCGCCCAGCCCTGGCCGCCGTCGTACACGACCACCGGGGTGTCCCGGGAGACACCGGCCCGGCGCATCACCGCCCCGAATTCCTCCGGATCGGGCAGTGGATGACGGCCGCCGCGGCCTGCCGGACCGGCGAGTTCCGCGTCCAGGTCGACAAAGACCGCACCGGGGATGTGCCCGGCCTCGTAGTCGGGTCGCCCGTGCGGGCCACCCAGTTGCCAACGTACGTCGAGGAGCACCGGCGGACGTGGCCCCGTCGACTCGCTCGCGTATTCGAATGCGGTGATGATGGGCTTCATGGGTGCCATCCTCGCGCAGGAGTCGCCCCACCCGTAACACCGTCGAAACGGGCGCAACACACTGAATCGGTCTCCCTGCGTCGAGATCCCGGGAAGTGCGGCGCGGCCGCAGCACTTCGTGCGCCGGGTGGTGCAAACATCTGCACGGGGCGTACACATCCCGTACCGCGCGACGGCACGCCGGCCCCGTTCCCCCGTACGGCCACCCCGATGGTCCGAGGAGAGAGTGACGATGACCGAGGCTGCCGCTCCGCGTACGCCCGGAACACCTTGCTGGGTGAGTCTGATCGTGCACGGTCTGAGCACGACCCAGGACTTCTACGCCGGTCTGTTCGGCTGGGAATTCGTTCCGGGTCCGGACCAACTGGGTCCGTATGTCCGGGCGCTGATCGACGGGAAGGTGGTGGCGGGCCTCGGCCAGCTGCCGCCCGAGCGGCACCTGCCGGTCGCCTGGACGACCTATCTGGCCAGTGACGACGTGGATCTCACGGCGGAGACCATCCGGTCCTGCGGTGGCACGGTCGCCGTGGGGCCGCTCGACGCCGGAGAGGCGGGCAGGCTCGCCATCGCCGCCGACCCCAGCGGCGCGGTCTTCGGGGTCTGGCAGGCCGCCGCACACCTCGGCACGGCGCTCGCCGGGACCCCCGGCACACCGGCCTGGAACGAGCTGGTGACCCGCGAGACCGCGACGGTCTGCAAGTTCTACCAGACGGTTTTCGGCTACGAGGCGGAGGCGGTCGTCTCGGCCGACTTCGACTACCAGACCCTGCGTCTGGAGGGCAGGCCGGTGGCCTCACTGCACGGCGTCGGCCACGCGCTGCCGCGCGACCGGGGCCCGCACTGGATGACGTACTTCGAGGTCGCCGACACCGACGAGGCGGCCCGGCGGGTGGTGGAGCTCGGCGGGTGCATTCTGCAGCCGCCCCGGGAGGGGGCGAGCGGCCGGGTGGCGACTGTGGCGGACCCGGAGGGGGCGGCGTTCACGATCGTCCGCTCGGATACTCGCTGAGCCGTCCGGCGGGCGTCAGCGCGCCCGGACCCGCTCGACATGCCGGTGGGCGGGTCCGGCCAGCCGGGCGTTCATCTCGTCGAAGAGCTCGGAGGCGTGGGTTCCGCTCCATTCCCCGGGCAGCAGTTCACGCGCGACCCCGGGATCGAGGTAGACCAGCCGACGCCAGTCGGTAAGGACTCCGATGTACTTCGTGAACGCCTGGCGGTCCGTCACCGGTGCGCCGTTCGCGATCCGCTCGGCCACCGGACGGTGCGTGGCGAGGAATTCGACGTACAGCCGCTGCAGCCGGTCGGTGTCCCACCAGGAGCGGACCTTCGCGGCGAGTTCGTCGGCATCGCTGCCGACTGACAGGTAATCGGCCCGGAAGAGGTCGGCGTACGAGCGCAGTCCGTGCCTGGCGAGCATGGACTCCGCCTCGTCGTGCACATGTCCTGGGGCGATCCATACTCCGGCGGACACGGAACCGAAGCCGAGCCGGGTGAGCTGGGTGCGCAGGGTGTGCCGCCTGGCGCGTTCGGACTCGGGCACCGAGAAGACGACCAGCACCCAGCCCTCGTCCACGGTGGCCCGCCTGGCCGCGAAGATGCGCGGATCACCGTCGCGCAATATCCGCTCGGTCTCGGGCGAGATCCGGTACCCGGCCGTTCCGGACACCGACCCGGCTTCCAGCAGTCCGGCCCGCTTCAGCCGGGAGACGCAGGAGCGTACGGTCGGCGCCTCGATGTCGAGGTCGGCGAGAAGCTGGATCAGTGAGGCCACCGACATCCAGCCAGCGGTGTCGCGCGCGTACAACCCGTAGACGGTCACGATCAGCTGCCTGGGCTGCACCTTGCCCAGCGGGCCCGGTCCGGACCCGGACTCTTCCGCGCTCACCGTCTTCACAGGCGTCATCCTAAACAGCCGGTCACAGCACCGACCGGGCGGTTCAGACGGAGGCGACGGGCAGCACGTCCGGCGACAGCGCGCCCGCGCGGGCGCCGGCGCTGGTCTTCCTGCGCTGGTGGTGACGTCGACACAGCACCTCGTAACCGACCTCGCCTGCCTGCTGGTTGACATCGCCCACGACCACCTGGGCGCCTTCGACGACCATCTCGCCGCCGACCGTCCGGGCGTTGTGCGTGGCCCGCGCGCCGCACCAGCAGAGCGCTTCGACCTGGAGCGTCTCGACCCGGTCGGCGAGCTCTATCAGCCGCTGGGACCCAGGGAACAGCTTGGTCCGGAAATCAGTGGTGATGCCGAACGCGAAAACGTCCATGTCGAGGTCGTCGACAATGCGCGCGAGCTGGTCGATCTGAACGGGAGCCAGAAACTGCGCCTCGTCCACGATCACGTAGTCCGCCCGGCCGCCCCGGCTTATCCGGTCGACGAGATGGGCGTACAGGTCCATGCCCTCATCGGCCTCGACGGCCTCGGTGACCAGCCCCAGGCGCGAGGAGAGCTTGCCCTCCCCCGCCCGGTCGTCACGGGTGAAGATCACGCCTTGCAGGCCACGTGCCGAACGGTTGTGGCCGATCTGCAGCGCCAGCGTGCTCTTTCCGCAGTCCATCGTTCCGGAGAAGAACACAAGCTCGGGCATGAGGGGCTGAGCACCTTTCGGGCGGGCGAAGAAGCAGTGGTCGGGAAAAAGCGGTTACGAGCGTACTTCGAGAAGCGGAACGAGCTGCTCGACGGGGGTCATCGAACCGTGCATGCCCACCATCGCGGACTCGTGCGGCTCATTGACGGAGGCGGTGATCACCACGTCGTCGTGGGCCGCCGCGACGACGTCGCCGATCCTGCCGTGCACACGCTCGTCGATCTTCGGGCCGAACCATCCGGCCGCGACAGCCTCTTCCCTGCTCGCCACCCAGAACTGCTCGCCGAGCACTTCCCGCCAGACCGTCAGCACGTCGTTCTCGGCTCCCGGGACGGCGTACACATGACGGGCCCGGCCCTCGCCGCCGAGCAGGGCGACGCCCGCGCGCAGCTCCCAGTCCTCGTCGAAGTCGATCCGGGACTGCTCGTCGAACGGGATGTCGATCATGCCGTGGTCGGCGGTGATGTACAGCGCCGAGCGGGGCGGGAGCTGTTCGGCCAGGCGCCTTGCCAGTCCGTCCACGTACATCAGCTGTCCGCGCCAGGCGTCGGAGTCGACGCCGAAGCGATGGCCCTTGCCGTCGACCTCGCTGTAGTACGTGTAGACGAGCGACCGGTCGCTCGCGGCGAGCCGCTCGGCGGCGGTGTCCATCCGCTCCTCGCCGGACAGCCGGCCCAGGAACGAGCCGCCGCTGAGCGCGACCTGGGTGAGCGGAGTCTGTTCGAAGGCGGGGGCGGAGACCTGGGCGGTGCGCACGCCCGCGGCGTCGGCGAGCCCGAAGACCGTGGGGTACGGCTGCCAGACCTTCGGGGAGGTCCAGGGCTTCCAGCGGAGCTGGTTCATCAGCTCACCGGTCTCCGGATTGCGCGCGGTGTAGCCGGGCAGGCCGTGCTCCCCGGGCGGGAGCCCGATGCCGACCGAGGCCAGCGAGGTGGCCGTGGTGGCCGGGAACCCCGCCGTTATCGGACGGCCGGTGCCACCGCGCGAGGTGGGGAGCAGGGAGTGCAGAAACGGTGCCTCGTCGGGGTGGGCCTTGATCTGCTCCCAGCCCAGGCCGTCGATCAGGAACACGCAGTTCCGGTCGGCGGGGGTGAGTTCGGGGATCGCCGCGGTGAAGCCGGGCACGCCCTGCCCGGCGACGAGCGTGGGCAGCAGGTCGGAGAGCGATCCGCTGCCGTACTCCGGGACCGGGGCGCTCTCGACAGCGAGCGGATCGGGCTCCTGCCAGGCCGGCTGTGCCATCAGCGGCCGGTCGCCGCGGTCGCGGCCGTGGCCTCGGAGAGCGACTGGGCGAAGGCGAGGGTCTGACGCACGGTGTCCGGGCCGTCGCCGGCCTCGCTGACCCGCAGGCTCAGATCGTCGGCGGTGGAATTACCGGTGTAGCCGTGGTCGGCCTCGCAGTTGGGGTCGCCGCAGGCGGCCGGCTCCAGGTCGATCCGGGAAACCGCGCCCCAGCCGATGGTGAGGACGACTTCGCGGGGCAGCGTGCCCGGCACGTACTTCTCCGGGTTGGCCACGACCCGGCTGACCACGACCGAGGAGATCCGGTCGAGCTTGACCGACTCCGTGGAGGTGGTGGCGTACGGGGACGGGGAGCTGGTGTCGGCGTTCTGCTCGTCGGTGTGGCTGACGATGAAACGGTTGTCCGTCAGGACCAGGACCGTGACATGGCGGCGCACCTCGTTGGAGTCGAACGTGGTCTCCTGGTGCACCAGGTACGAAGCGACCGGCTCACCGCCCACGGCGGCCTCCACCGCCTCGGCCACGAGGGCCGGGTAGTAGCCACTGCGCTCGATCGCCGCGCGCAGCCCCTGGGTCGTCGTACCGGTCTTTGCCATGAGGACCATCCTACGGGGGCCGGATGACTGCCGGGGACGTTGTACGGCACGGCGGACCGGGCCCCTCGGACATGACGGCGCCCGGGTCAGTAGTTGGGCAGGCGGCGGGGGCCGAGATCGGTGCGGGGCGGGGGCGGCGAGAGGCGGACGCTCGCGCCGAGCACGGTCAGCCCCTGGGTGGCGACCACCACGGGTTCCAGGGCGACGGAGACCACCTCGGGGTGGTCGTCGACCAGCCGGGAGACCCGCAGCAGCAGCTCTTCGAGGGACGCGGTGTCCACGGGCGCCGCGCCGCGCCAGCCGAACAGCACCGGGGCCGCCCGGATGGACCGGATCAGCTCGGCGGCGTCGCGGTCGGTGGCCGGGACGAGGCGGTGGGCGGTGTCGCCGAGGAGTTCGGAGGGCGCGCCCGCGAGCCCGAAGGACAGGACGGCGCCCGCCGCCGGGTCGATCGTGGCCCGTACGACGGTGTCGACGCCGCGCGGGGCCATGGCCTGGACGACGGGCCGGAGTTCGGCGGGCTTGCCGAGCAGGTCGGTCAGTTCGCCGTACGCCCTGCGCAGCGCGGTCTCATTGGCGAGGTCGAGCCGGACGCCACCGAGGTCGGCCCGGTGGCGCAGATGCGGCGCGGTGGTCTTGAGCGCCACGGGATAGCCCAGCCGGGCCGCCGCGGCGACGGCGGCGTCCGGGTCGGGTGCCGGGAGCGTCGGCCGTACGGTGATGCCGTAGCGGCCCAGGAGTTCGCGTGCCTCCTCATGGGCGAGCGGTCGGCCCCGCGGGTCGGGGTCGGGGCCGAGGAGGGTGTCGATGAGCTCGGCGGCGCCCGTTTCGTCGATGGTGTCGTCGAGGAACTCGGGCACCTTGCCGGGCACGGCGGCCTGGCGCCGCCACTGGGCGTACCGCACCGCTTCGGCCAGGGCGCGCACCGCCCGTTCGGCGGCGGGGTAGGCGGGGATGCGGCCGATGCGGGTGCCGGGGGCGCCGTCGCCGTCGCCCGCGGGGGAGGCCGCGGAGGTGGGCGCCGGGCTCGGGTCGGCCGGGGCGGCGGGCACGGCCGGGGACGGCTGCGCCAAGGAACGCGGCTGCGCGACCGTGCTGGTGGCCGCGGCGAGGGCCTCCGCCAGCCCGCCGATCTCGACATGGACGACGGCGACCGGCTTGGCCGGCCCCGCGGCGGCGGCCGTGTGCAGCGCTGCCGCGAGCACCTCTCCGTCGCCGGCCTCCGCCTCGCCGTCCTCGCCGACCCACGGGATGGCCGTCACGACCACCGAGTCGCAGCCGTCGTCGGCGAGGGCCTCGGCCAGGGCGTTCCTGAAATCCTGCGGGGTGGCGGCGGTGGTGAGATCGAGGGGCGGGCGCGGGCGCAGCCCCTCGGCGAGGCAGGCGTCGTACGTGAGGAGGCCCAGCGATTCGGAGTTGCCGAGGATCGCGACCCGGGGACCGGCCGGCAACGGCTGGTCGGCGAGGAGGAGGCCCGCGTCGACCATCTCCGTCACCGTGTCGACCCGGATCACACCGGCCTGCCGCATGAGCGCCGAGACCGCCGCGTCCGGGATCCGGCTGATCGGCACCGCGTGGCCGGGCGGGGTGGAGCCGCTGTGCCGGGCGCCCTTCACCACGACGACCGGCTTGACCGCCGCGATGCGCCGCGCGAGGCGGGTGAACTTGCGAGGATTGCCGAGCGATTCGAGGTACAGCAGGGCGACGTCGGTGTCGGGGTCCTCGTACCAGTACTGGAGGAAGTCGTTGCCGGAGATGTCGGCGCGGTTGCCCGCGGAGATGAAGGTGGACAGGCCCGCGCCGCGGCGGTAGAGCCCGGAGAGCAGCGCGATGCCGATCGCGCCGGACTGGGTGAAGAGGCCGATGCGCCCGGGGGCGGGCGGCTCGGGGGCGAGCGAGGCGTTCAGCCGAACCGTTTCCGCGTTGTTGATCAGGCCGAAGGCGTTCGGGCCGATGATCCGCATTCCGTACGAGCGGGCCTGCCGGACCAGTTCGCGTTGCCGCTCCCGGCCTTCGGCGCCCCATTCGGCGTATCCGGCCGAGAGAACGACCAGGCCCTGGACGCCATGTTCGCCGCAGTCCGCGACGGCCTCCGGAACCCGGTCGGCTGGGACGGCGACGACCGCGAGATCGACCGGTTCAGCGATCTCACCGATCGAGCGGTGGGCGGGGACGCCGTCGACCGTGGCCAGGCCGGCGGCGAAGGCGCGGTTCACGGCGTACGTCCGGCCGGTGAAGCCGGCGCCGAGGAGGTTGCGCAGGACCGTGCGGCCGACGCCTCCGGGGGTCCGGCCGACGCCGATGACGGCGACGGAGCCGGGGGCCAGCAGTCGTTGTACGGACCGCGCCTCCGCCCGGTGCTCACGGCCGCGCTGGACGGCGAGGGACTCGGCGGTCGGTTCGAGGTCCAGGGTGAGGTGGACGGAGCCGTCCTCGAAGCTGCGCTGCTGGGTGTATCCGGCGTCCCGGAACACCTTGATCATCTTGGTGTTGGCGGGCAGCACCTCGGCGGCGAAGCGGCGGATCCCGCGCTCGCGGGCGACGGCCGCGATGTGTTCGAGGAGCGCCGAGGCCACGCCGCGGCCCTGATGCGCGTCCTGGACGAGGAAGGCGACCTCGGCCTCGTCGGCGGGTGCGGAGGCGGGCCTGCCGCGCTCGTCGATCCGGTCGTAGCGGACGGTCGCGATGAAGTCGCCGCCGACCGTGACGGCGAGTCCCACCCGGTCGACGTAGTCGTGGTGGGTGAAGCGGTGCACGTCCCGGTCGGACAGCCGGGGGTACGGGGCGAAGAACCGGTAGTACTTCGACTCGTCGGAGACCTGCTCGTAGAAGCTGACCAGCCGTTCGGCGTCGTCCGCGGTGATGGGCCTGATGCGCGCGGTGCCTCCGTCGCGGAGCACCACGTCCGCTTCCCAGTGGTCGGGATAGGGGTGCTGCGGACACTGCTCCGGCGCGGGCTGCATGGGCAAAGACTACGGCTCGGCCAGCGGTCGCGTACGACTCGGGGCCGGGGCAGTCTGGGAGGGCCGATCGGCGGTACCCCGGGCATCGCGGGCGTTCCCGGGGTCGGCCGGAGCAACTGCGCACCGCGTGAGAGACTGGTCTAGACAACTCTTGATTCCCGAAGGGCAGAACCATGGCTGAGCGCCGCGTCAACGTCGGTTGGGCCGAGGGCCTGCACGCCCGCCCCGCTTCCATATTCGTCCGTGCCGCCACGGCCTCCGGCATCCCCGTGACGATCTCCAAGGCCGACGGCAACCCGGTGAACGCCGCCTCCATGCTCGCGGTCCTCGGCCTCGGCGCGCAGGGGGGCGAGGAGATCGTGCTCGCCTCCGAGGCGGACGACTCCGAAGCCGCCCTGGACCGTCTGGCGAAGCTGGTCGCCGAGGGGCTCGAAGAGCTCCCGGAGACCGTCTGAGGCATTTTCCCGAGAAAGCCGCTGCACCACGGGGCGGTTCGGCGGACGGTCGTCGTTCACGGCCGTGCGGCGGGTACGTCGAAGGCCCCGGCATGCGCCGGGGCCTTCGACGTAGGTGCTGCGACGGGGCCGTCAGACGTTGACGCCTCGGGCGCGCAGATACGCGACCGGGTCCATGTCGGAGCCGTACGACGGTGTCGTCCGGGCCTCGAAGTGCAGGTGCGGCCCGGTGGAGTTGCCGGTCGAGCCGGAAAGGCCGATCTGCTGGCCCGCGCCGACGCTCTGGCCGACGGAGACGCTGATCGAGGAGAGGTGGCCGTACTGCGTGTACGTGCCGTCCGTCATCCGGAGCACGACGTTGTTGCCGTACGCGCCGCCCCAGCCGGCCTCGACGACCGTACCGGCACCGACGGCGACGACGGAGCTGCCGGACGCGGCGTGGAAGTCGATGCCGGAGTGGCTGCCGGAGGACCAGAGCGAGCCGCTGGACTTGTATCCGGTGGAGACGTACGAGCCGGCGACCGGGAGCTGGAAGGCACCCAACCGGGTGCGCTCGGCGGACCGCGCGGCGCGGGCCTTCTCCGCGCGGGCCTCCGCGGCGCGCTTCGCGTCCGCCTCGGCCTTGGCCTTGGCTTCGGCCTTCTTCTTGGCCTCGGCCTTCCGCTGGGCCTCCGCCTTCGCCTTCGCCGCCACGTCGGCCTGGTGCTGCTGCGCGTCGGCCTGTGCGTCGATCCGGTCGGCGATGGTCTCGTCGATGGCGATGACCTGACCGAGGCCGGTGTCGCTCACGGAGGGGGTTCCTGAGTCCGCGGCAAGGGCGGGAGCGGCCATGCCGCCGATGACGCCGGTGGTGGCCAGAGCCGCGACGCCGACGGCCTTCGCGCTCCTGCGCGTCAGTCGGCTCGGGGCACGGTGCTTCCCGGTGGCACGGGTGAACGCCATGAAGTGGCTGATCCTTTCCTTCCTTCTCGCCTACCGGGTTAGCTGACGGGTTCGGAGCAGGAAGGTCTCCTACGGACGCCCCAGGCCCCAGCCGGGCTCAGGCATCCGATTCACCCCAGGGACTGCGTGGGTCCCCGGCTCCCCAGGCTCGCGCCTGACGGGGACTCGGCGATGACTGTCCGGTACGTCGCGGATGCGGCATACGAGTGACGGACAGTCGAGCCGACGCTAAGCGGGGGCACTTTCATTCACCAAACGGACAGGCCGTTTTGTAGCGCATCCCACAGGGCCGACAGGCAACCTCCACATCAGAACGGACAAAAGGGAAGACCCCGGCGAGATCTTGCTCGCAGAGGTCTTCCCTTTGCCCCGGTATGGGGCGCTATGCCGGATCGATCCGATCGGCCGGTGCCCGTCGGCGGTGCCGATCGTCAGCCGGTGACCACCGACACCTCTCCGATGCCCAGAGCCCGCACGGGCTCCTCGATCCGTGCCGCGTCGCCGACGAGGATCGTGACCAGCCGGTCCCCCGGGAAGGCGTTGACGACCGCCGCGGTCGCCTCGACCGTGCCGGTCTCCGCGAGCCGGGCGTACAGCTGCGCCTGGTAGTCGTCGGGGAGGTGCTGCTCGACCTGGTCGGCGAGGGTACCCGCGACGGAGGCCGCCGTCTCGAACTTCAGCGGCGCGACCCCCACGAGGTTCTGCACCGCCGTCTCGCGCTCCTCGTCGGTCAGGCCCTCGGCCGCCAGCGTCCGCAGGACCGTCCACAGGTCCTTGAGCGCGGGCTCGGTGGACTCCGTGTCGACCGAGCCGCTGATGGCCAGCATCGCGGCGCCGGTCGCGCCCGAGGCGGAGTCCGGTGCCGACGACCGCAGCACCTGGGCGAAGGCCCGTACGCCGTAGGTGTAGCCCTTCTCCTCGCGCAGCACCCGGTCGAGACGGGAGGTGAGCGTGCCGCCCAGGCAGTACGTGCCGAGCACCTGGGCCGGCCACACGCTGTCGTGCCGGTCGGCACCGATCCGGCCGATCAGCAGCTGCGTCTGCACCGCGCCCGGACGGTCGACGATCACTACCCGGCCGGTGTCGTCGGCGGTGATCGGCGGGGCGGGACGGGGCTCGACCGCCTCTCCCGACCAGTCGCCGAGGGTGTCGGCGAGCAGGGCGTCCAGGTCGATCCCGGTGAGGTCGCCGACGACCACGGCGGTCGCCGCGGACGGCCGGACGTGGGCGTCGAAGAAGGCGCGCACGGCCGCCGAGTCGATCCGCTCCACCGTCTCCTCGGTACCCTGGCGCGGGCGCGACATCCGCGCCGCAGCCGGGAAGAGCTCCTTGGAGAGCTGCTTGGCGGCGCGGCGGGCCGGGTTGGCCTGCTCGTGCGGGATCTCGTCGAGCCGGTTGCGCACCAGCCGCTCGATCTCGCTGTCGGCGAAGGCCGGCGCCCGCAGCGCCTCGGCGACCAGCGCGAGCGCCTTGGCCAGCCGGGAGGCCGGGACCTCCAGGGAGACCCGGACGCCGGGGTGGTCGGCGTGCGCATCGAGGGTGGCGCCGCAGCGCTCCAGCTCGGCGGCGAACTCCTCGGCGGTGTGCTTGTCGGTGCCCTCGGACAGCGCCCGCGACATGATCGTGGCCACGCCGTCGAGACCCTCGGGCTCCGCGTCCAGCGGGGCGTCGAGGAAGATCTCGACCGCCACGACCTGCTGGCCGGGACGGTGGCAGCGCAGCACCGTGAGGCCGTTGGGCAGGGCGCCGCGCTCCGGCGCGGGGAAGGCCCAGGGCCGGGCGACGCCGGGGGCCGGCTGCGGATGATACTGCATCGAAACTCCAGTCGCGGCAGCGTCGGTCACTTGCCCGCTCCTTCGTGCGCGTCGGTGTCGTCGGCGTCGGTCTCCTCGGTGTCCGCGGGCTCGGCCGATTCGACCGGCTCGTAGACCAGCACCGCCCGGTTGTCGGGGCGCAGCTGGGCCTTGGCGACCGCCTGGACCTCCTCCGCGGTGACGTCGAGCACCCGCTGCACGGCGGTCAGAGCGAGCTGCGGGTCACCGAACAGTACGGCGAACCGGCACAGTTCGTCGGCGCGGCCGGCGACCGTACCGAGCCGGTCCAGCCATTCGCGCTCCAACTGGGCCTGCGCGCGCTCCATTTCCTCGGGCGTGGGGCCCTCGGCGGCGAACCGGGCGAGCTCCTCGTCGACCGCGGCCTCGATCTGCGGCACTTCGACGCCACCGGACGTCTTGACGTCCAGCCAGCCGAGCGAGGGCGCACCGGCCAGCCGCAGCAGCCCGAACCCGGCCGCCACGGCCGTACGGTCACGGCGGACCAGGCGGTTGTGCAGCCGCGACGACTCGCCGCCGCCGAGCACGGTCAGCGCGAGGTCCGCCGCGTCGCACTCACGGGTGCCGTCGTGCGGCAGCCGGTAGGCGGCCATGAGTGCCCGCGCCGGGACCTCCTCGTGCACCTCCTCGCGCAGCTGCTCGCCGATGATCTCGGGGAGCGAGCCGTCGCGCGGCGGCTGCTTGCCGTCGTGGGAGGGGATGGAGCCGAAGTACTTCTCGATCCAGGCGAGGGTCTGCTCGGGGTCGATGTCGCCGACGACCGAGAGCACCGCGTTGTTGGGCGCGTAGTACGTACGGAAGAAGGTGCGGGCGTCCTCGAGGGTCGCGGCGTCCAGGTCGGCCATCGAGCCGATCGGGGTGTGGTGGTACGGGTGGCCCTCGGGGTAGGCCAGTGCCGTCAGCTTCTCGAACGCCGTGCCGTAGGGGACGTTGTCGTAGCGCTGGCGGCGCTCGTTCTTGACGACGTCGCGCTGGTTCTCCATCGACTCCTCGTCGAGCGCGGCGAGCAGCGAGCCCATGCGGTCGGCCTCGAGCCACAGGGCCAGCTCCAGCTGGTGCGTGGGCATGGTCTCGAAGTAGTTGGTGCGCTCGAAGCTGGTGGTCCCGTTGAGCGAGCCACCGGCTCCCTGCACCAGCTCGAAGTGGCCGTTCCCCTTGACCTGGCCGGACCCCTGGAACATCAGGTGCTCGAAGAGGTGAGCCAGACCGGTGCGCCCCTTGACCTCGTGGCGCGAACCGACGTCGTACCAGAGACAGACCGCGGCGACCGGGGTCAGATGGTCCTCGGAGAGCACCACGCGCAGGCCGTTGGCCAGGCGGTGCTCGGTCGCTGTCAGGCCGCCGGAGCCGGCCTGAGCGGTGGCCGTGTGACCCATGGGCATGTACGTCCCTTCGATCGCGATACTGGATTTCCTGCGAGACCTGCCACTTTAAGCAAGCGCACGGACACCTGGCGAAGTTCCCATACTGTGGAAGTTCGCGTGAAAGAGGGGCGCATCCGCCGCGCGACGGGTCGGAAAAGCGCCCCGGCCGGGGCCGGGAACACCCCTTGGGACGGGTCGAGGTCGGCGATGTCGGTGCGGCGGTCCACAATGGTCCGCGTCAGAACCTGAGGTTGCCCGAACAGAATCCGTGAAGGAGTCGCAGCAGCGATGGCCCGCCGCAGCACGAAGACCCCGCCGCCGGACGACTTCGAGGAGAACATCCTCGACATCGACGTCGTCGACGAAATGCAGGGCTCCTTCCTTGAGTACGCGTACTCGGTGATCTACTCGCGGGCCCTGCCCGACGCCCGCGACGGCATGAAGCCGGTGCACCGCCGCATCGTGTACCAGATGAACGAAATGGGCCTGCGCCCCGATCGCGGCTTCGTGAAGTGTGCCCGCGTCGTCGGCGAGGTCATGGGTAAGTTGCACCCGCACGGGGATGCATCGATCTACGACGCGCTGGTCCGTCTGGCGCAGCCGTTCTCGATGCGGCTCCCCCTGGTCGACAGCCACGGCAACTTCGGCTCGCTCGGAAACGACGACCCGCCGGCCGCCATGCGGTACACCGAGTGCCGGATGGCCGACGCGACGTCACTGATGACGGAGTCGATCGACGAGGACACCGTCACTTTCCAGTCGAATTACGACGGCCAGGAGATGGAGCCCTCCGTTCTCCCCGCCGCGTACCCGAACCTCCTGGTCAACGGCTCGTCCGGGATCGCGGTCGGCATGGCGACCAACATGCCGCCGCACAACCTGGGCGAGGTCGTCGCCGCCGCCCGCCATCTGATCAAGCATCCGGGCGCGGACCTGGAAACCCTGATGCGGTTCGTGCCGGGTCCGGATCTGCCCACCGGCGGCCGGATCGTGGGTCTGGGCGGCATCAAGGACGCGTACGCCCGAGGCCGTGGCACGTTCAAGATCCGTGCGACCGTCTCGGTGGAGAATGTGACGGCCCGCCGCAAGGGTCTGGTCGTCACCGAACTGCCCTTCGCCGTGGGCCCTGAGAAGGTGATCTCCAAGATCAAGGACCTGGTCTCGGCGAAGAAGCTCCAGGGCATCGCGGACGTGAAGGACCTGACCGACCGCGAGCACGGCCTGCGCCTGGTCATCGAGGTGAAGAACGGCTTCGTACCGGAGGCCGTGCTGGAGCAGCTCTACAAGCTGACGCCGATGGAGGAGTCCTTCGGCATCAACAATGTGGCGCTGGTCGACGGGCAGCCGCTCACGCTGGGTCTCAAGGAGCTCCTGGAGGTCTATCTCGACCACCGCTTCGACGTGGTGCGCCGGCGCAGCGAGTTCCGCCGGGGCAAGCGGCGCGACCGGCTGCATCTGGTCGAGGGGCTGCTCGTCGCGCTGATCGACATCGACGAGGTCATCCGGATCATCCGGTCCAGTGACAATTCGGCGCAGGCGAAGGAGCGGCTCGTCGAGCACTTCTCGCTGAGCGAGATCCAGACGCAGTACATCCTGGACACCCCGCTGCGCAGGCTGACCCGGTTCGACCGCATCGAGCTGGAGAGCGAGCGGGACCGGCTCAACGGCGAGATCGACGAGCTGACCAGGATCCTCGAATCGGACACCGCGCTGCGCAAGCTGGTCTCCTCCGAACTGGCTGCGGTCGCGAAGAAGTTCGGCACCGACCGGCGTACGGTGCTGCTGGAGTCGGCCGGTTCGCAGGTGGCCTCGGTGCCGCTGGAGGTCGCGGACGACCCGTGCCGGGTGCTGCTTTCCTCCACCGGCCTGCTGGCCCGTACCACCAACGACGAGCCGATCGTTCTCACCGAGGACGCCAAGCGCTCCAAGCACGATGTGATCGTGTCGGCCGTGCCGGCCACGGCCCGCGGCGACGTGGGCGTGGTGACGTCGGCGGGGAGGCTGCTGCGGCTCTCGGTGATCGATCTGCCCCAGCTGCCGGGCACCCACGCGGCGCCCAATCTGTCGGGCGGGGCCATGGTCGCCGAGTTCCTCACGCTGGAGAGCGACGAGTCCGTCGTCTGCCTCACCACGCTCGACGAGTCCTCCCCCGGCCTGGCGATCGGCACCCTGCAGGGCGTCGTCAAGCGCGTGGTGCCGGACTACCCGGCCAACAAGGACGAGCTGGAGGTCATCACCCTCAAGGACGGCGACCGGATCGTCGGCGCCGCCGAACTGCGGACCGGCGAGGAGGATCTGGTCTTCATCACCTCCGACGCCCAACTGCTGCGCTATCCCGCTGCCCAGGTGCGGCCGCAGGGCCGGCCCGCCGGTGGCATGGCAGGGGTCAAGCTCGCGGCGGACGCCGAGGTGATCTCGTTCACCGCGGTGGACCCGGCGGCGGACGCGATGGTGTTCACGGTCGCGGGCTCGCACGGCACCCTCGACGACTCGGTGCTGACGTGCAAGCTCACCCCGTTCGACCAGTACCCGCGCAAGGGCCGGGCCACCGGTGGGGTGCGCTGCCAGCGGTTCCTCAAGGGCGAGGACGTCCTGGTGTTCGGCTGGGCGGGTCCGACGCCCGCCCGCGCCGCGCAGCAGAACGGCACGCCGAGCGAGCTGCCCGAGCCGGACCCGCGGCGCGACGGTTCGGGGACGCCGCTGATGAAGCCGGTCTCGGTGGTCGCAGGCCCGGTGTAGCGGGCCGGCCGGGCGGCGCGTGGCGGAAAAAGGGCCTACGCGTCGTCGCCGGGCCGTTGTACGTACCGCAGGACGCCCCACATGCTTCGCTCATGTGCGGCGTCCTGTGTCGTGTCCGGGCCCGGTGCGGTGTTCTCGCGGCAGTCGGCCAGCTCCTTGTGCAGGGCCTGAGGGGCAATGTCCGTGCCGATCAGCACCAGCCGGGTCCGGCGCGGTTCGTCGCGCTTCCAGGGCTGCGGATCGAACCGCAGGAACCTGCCGACCGCGTGCAGGGCGTACTTGTTGGCCCGGTCGCCCATGCCGAAGTCGACGAACCCCTTGATCCTGTAGAGGCCCTGCGGGCGGGAGTCGAGGAACTCCATCAGACGGCGGGGGTTCATGGGCGCGTCCGAGGTGAAGGACACGCTGTCGTACGCGGCGTGGAGGTGGTGGGCGTGCCCGGCATCGCCCTCCTCCTCGTTCCGCTCCGCCAGGAGCAGGTCCTCGAAGGTGAGCTGACGGGCCTTCTCCTCGCTGTCCGGCCGCAGTGCCGGGTCGAAGAGCAGCTCGGGATCGACGCGTCCGTACGTGGCACCGATGACGGCCGGCGCGCCGCCGGCGAGTGCCCCTGCCGCGGCGACGGCCTCCCGGACGCGGGTCTGTTCCTCGCCCCCGATCCGGTCGGTCTTGTTCAGCACGACGAGGTCGGCGACGGCGAGATGGCGGTCGATCTCCGGGTGGCGCTCCCGGGTGGCGTCGAACTCGGCGGCGTCGACGACCTCGACCAGTCCCCCGTACACGATGTGCGGATTGTCGCTGGCCAGAAGCATGCGGACGAGTTCCTGCGGTTCGGCCAGTCCGCTGGCCTCGATGACGATCACATCGAGACGGGCGGCGCGTCCGGTGAGCGTCTCCAGGAAGGTGTCGAGTTCGCTCGCGTCGACCGCGCAGCACAGGCAGCCGTTGCTCAGCGAGACCGTGGAGCCGACCTGCCCCGAGACCGTCATGGCGTCGATCCCGATGGCGCCGAAGTCGTTGACGATCACACCGATCCGGCTCCCCGCACGGTTGTGCAGGAGGTGGTTGAGCAGCGTCGTCTTGCCCGATCCCAGGAACCCCGCAAGGACGATGACCGGAATCTGCTGCTTGCGGGGCGGGAGCGACGGGTTCAACGGAGACCTCTCTCGGGGACCTCAGGGCACGGGGACCGGCTGCGGCGGGGGCGTACCGACGTAACGGGCCGCCGGGCGGATGATCTTCGAGTCCTCCGCCTGCTCCAGGATATTGGCGCTCCATCCGACCCCCCTCGCCGCGCAGAACGTCGGCGTGAACACTCGCGCGGCAGACCGCACAGCTCCATGACGACTCCGGCGTAGAACTCCACGTTGGTGTGCAGCTCCCGGCCCGGCTTGAGCTCGGCGAGGATCGCCTCGACCTGGCGCTCGACCTCGACGGCGAAGTCGACGAGCGGGCCGCCGAAGCCCTGGGCGATGCCCCGCAGCATCCATGAGCAGGGGTCCTCGGTGCGGTAGACGGGGTGCCCGAAGCCCATGATCCGCTCACCCGCGAGCACCCGTTCGCGGATCCAGCCCTCGATGCGCTCGGGGGTGCCGATGGCGTCCAGGGTGCCGAACACCCGGCCGGGCGCTCCGCCGTACGGCGGTCCGGAGAGCGCACAGACGGCCGCCACCAGGCAGGCGGCCACGTCGGCGCCGGTGGAGGCGACGACGCGGCCGGTGAACGTCGAGGTACTGAACCGTGGTCGACGGTGGAGATCAGGTACTGCTCCACGGCCCTCACACGAGCGGCGTCCGGCACGGAGCCGGTGAGCATGTAGAGGCAGTTGGCCGCGTGGGGCAGGTCGTCGCGCGGCTCGACCTGTTCGAGGCCCCGGCCGAGCCTGTGCAGGGCGGTGAGCACGGCAGCGCAGGCGGCCAGTGCGTCGGCGCGGCGCCGGTCGGCGTCGATCTCGTACACCAACCGGATGCACACCCTCCTGGAGCTGCTGGAACTGGACATGCACGAGGACGCCATGGAGTACGTCGCCGAGACGCGGAGAGCGCGGGCATGAGCAGGCAGACCGCCCAACGCTGTCTGAAGCCGCTGGAAAGGACTGGCAGGGTGCGGCCGACGCTGCGGTACGGCGAGACCGGCCGCCCGGAACACCGCTGCACCCGGTCCATCGGCGGGCAGACCTGACCTGCCCCTTCCGTACGGTGCGGCGGCCCCGGACTACACCGCACCCGCCCCTGTCAGCGCGCGCACCTCGGTCTCCGCGTGCTTGGCCTCGTCCGGCGGATCGGTGGAGGTGACCGTTCCCACCCATCCGGCCAGGAAGCCCAGGGGGATGGAGACCAGTCCGGGGTTCTCCAGCGGGAAGAGCTGGAAGTCGACGCCCGGGAAGAACGAGTCGGGGCTGCCGGAGACGACCGGTGAGAGCAGCACCAGCAGCACTGCGGGAATCAGCCCGCCGTAGACGGACCAGACCGCTCCCCGGGTGGTGAAGTTCCGCCAGAACAGGGAGTACAGAAGTACCGGGAGGTTGGCCGAGGCGGCGACGGCGAAGGCGAGTCCCACCAGGAATGCCACGTTCAGGTCCTGGGCCACCAGGCCGAGCCCGATGGCGGCCAAGCCGATCGCCGCTGCGGCCACCCTGGCCACGGCGACCTCGCTGTACTGCTTGGCACCCGGGCGCCTGAGCGAGGCGTAGAGGTCGTGGGCCACGGAGGCGGACGAGGCGAGCGTGATGCCCGCGACGACAGCGAGGATGGTCGCGAAGGCGACTGCGGCGACCACGGCGAACAGGATCGTCCCGCCGGTGGACCCCTCGCCGCCGCCGAGCACCAGGGCCAGCAGCGGAACCGCCGTGTTCCCCGCTGCGTTCGACGCCCGTACCTCGGCGGAGCCGACCAGGGCGGCCGCCCCGAAGCCGAGCGCGATCGTCATCAGGTAGAAGCTGCCGATGAGCCCGATCGACCAGACCGCCGAACGGCGGGCCGCACGGGCGGTGGGCACGGTGTAGAACCGAGACAGGATGTGCGGCAGCCCGGCCGTACCGAGCACCAGGGCCAGCCCCAGGCTGATGAAATCGATGCGAGCGGTCCACGTACCGCCGTACCGGAGACCCGGCGCGAGGAACCGGCTTCCGTGGCCGCTCCGTTCGGCGGCGGAGTCGAGCAGGGCGTTGAAGTCACCGTGGAAACGGACCAGGACGAGAACGGTGAGCACGGCCGCTCCCGCCATCAGCAGAACGGCCTTGACGATCTGGATCCAGGTGGTGGCGCGCATCCCGCCGAGCGACACATAGATCACCATGAGCGCCCCGACCCCGATGACGGTCCAGGAGCGGGCGGCACCGCTGGTGCCGCCGAGAAGGAGAGCCACCAGGCTGCCCGCGCCCACCATCTGTGCCACCAGATAGAGCACGGAGACGGTGACGGACGAAGTGCCCGCCGCGATCCGGACCGGACGCTCGGCCATCCGCGCCGCCACCACATCGGCGAGCGTGAACCGGCCGCAGTTGCGCACCAGTTCGGCGATGAGCAGCAGGACGACGAGCCAGGCGACGAGGAAGCCGACCGAATAGAGCATGCCGTCATAGCCGAAGAGGGCGATCAGACCGGAGATACCGAGGAACGACGCGGCGGACATGTAGTCGCCCGCGATGGCGAAACCGTTCTCCATGGGGGAGAAAAGGCGGCCGCCCGCGTAGAACTCCTCCGTAGAGCCATGACGGTTGCGGCTCACCCAGGTGGTGATGGCAAGCGTGACTGCGACGAATGCACTGAACAGCAGAAGCGCCAGCGTCTCATGGTTCCCGTTCAACGCCCGGCCCCCCGCGTCATCTCCTGTGTCTCCCACCGCAGATCGAGTGCTGCCCGGTCCCTGCGCAGCCGTGCGTGGCGCGCGTACGCCCCGGTGAGGAGGAAGGTCGTGAGGAACTGCCCGAGCCCCGCGACCATCGCGACATTGACCGCTCCCGCAACCGGACGGGCCATCAGTGCGGGCGCGGTGACCGCGGCGACGACATAGACCAGGTACCAGACGAGGAAGGCGACGGTGGCGGGGACGACGAACCGCCGGTACCGGCGGCGCACTTCCTGGAACGCCTCGCTGCGCTGCACCTCCAGATAGATGTCGGCCGCGCTGTGGCCGCGCCGCGGGTCCACGGGCCCGGGTGGTCCGGCGGGAGCGAAACTCCCCTTGCCGTCCAGCTCACCCCATCCGGAGGTCAGCACGTCGTACCACGGGTCGTCGAGTCGCATCGCTGCGGCCTCACGCCCTGCTTCCTTCTCCACGGAACAACTCCCCTTGTCCACGGACCACTTCGGCCGTGTGCCCAAGAATGGGCAGATCGGGAAGGTCCCGGGCACTTCATTTGCCGGTCTTCACCTCTTCAGGTGACGATCGGTCCGGGCGGCTGTGCGAGGCCCCGAACGTAGGCATAGCGGACGGCCTGTGCCCGGTCACGCACCCCGGTCTTGGCGAAGAGGTTGTTGATGTGGCTCTTCACGGTGGCCTGCGAAATGTGCAGTCGGCGGGCGACTCCGGATTGGACAGGCCCTCCGCGATCAGCACCAGCACTTCCAGCTCACGTGGCGTCAGGCCGTCGGGGCAGCTGCGGCTCGGGCGCCGGTGGGGGCGGCGGGCCCCATGGCCACGCGCTCCAGCAGGCGGCGCTGCGCCCACCAGCCCGAGCATGATCTCCCAGGGGCCGATCCGGCCGCCGTTGAATGTGCCCCAGAGCATCGCGGTGAGCAGCGCTGCCCGGATGGACCAGGTGATCGCTCCCCGTGGACGGGTGCGGCTCGTCCCCGACAGGGCTTCCGGGGACGGCCAGCCGGTCCAGGTCGTACGCGTCACGCGCGGTCCTTCCACGCCGGCCGCGGCGTCATCCCGCCGACGGAGCCACCGTACGCCGGGTCCATCCGCCCGGCCCGCCACATCAGCACACCGCCACGCGCCGCCAACGTCACGGCGAGGGCCGGCAGAAGGGCAGTGCTGCCCTGACTGACACGGCTGCCTCCGATGTGCGGGAAGGCCGAACGCCTTCGACGTTACGGAAACGGCCGGATCAGGACATCGGCTCAGGGGTTGGTCGCGGGTGGAGGAGCCGTCTCCACCCGTGGGTGGAGACGGCCTCGCTCAGACGTCGATGCGCGAGCGGTCCAGGGTGGCGGCAGAGCTGGTGATGAACTCCTTGCGCGGCGCCACCTCGTTGCCCATGAGGAGGTCGAAGACCTGCTCGGACGCTTCCAGATCGCCGATGTTGATCCTGCGCAGGGTACGGTGACGCGGATCCATCGTGGTCTCCGCCAGCTGGTCGGCGTCCATCTCACCCAGGCCCTTGTAGCGCTGGATCGAGTCCTTGTACCGGATGTTCTTCCGCTGGAGCTCCAGCAGCCGCTCGCGCAGCTCGTTGTCCGAGTACGTGTAGATGTACTTGTCCTGGCCCTTCTTCGGCTGGACCAGCTCGATCCGGTGGAGCGGGGGCACCGCGGCGAAGACCCGGCCCGCCTCGACCATGGGTCGCATGTACCGCTGGAAGAGCGTCAGCAGCAGAACGCGGATGTGCGCCCCGTCGACATCGGCGTCCACCAGCAGGACGATCTTCCCGTAGCGGGCGGCGTCGATGTCGAAGGTCCGCCCGGACCCAGCTCCTATGACCTGGATGATCGCGCCGCACTCGGCGTTCTTCAGCATGTCCGAGACGGATGCCTTCTGGACATTGAGGATCTTGCCCCGGATCGGCAGCAGCGCCTGGAACTCGCTGTTCCGGGCGAGCTTCGCCGTACCGAGCGCGGAGTCGCCCTCGACGATGAAGAGTTCGCTGCGGTCCACGTCGTCGCTGCGGCAGTCGGCGAGCTTCGCCGGCAGCGAGGAGGACTCCAGCGCCGTCTTGCGACGCTGCGCATCCTTGTGCTGACGGGCCGCGATACGGGTCCGCGCGGCTGCGACGGCCTTGTCCAGAACCGCCCTGGCCTGGGCCTTCGCGTCACGCTTCGTCGAGGTCAGGAACGCCTTGAGTTCCTTGGCCACGACGTTGGCGACGATCCGGTTGGCCGCCGAGGTGCCGAGCACCTCCTTGGTCTGGCCCTCGAACTGCGGCTCGGCCAGCCGCACGGTGACCACCGCGGTGAGGCCCTCCAGCGCGTCGTCCTTGACGATGTCGTCCTCGGCGACGCGGAGCAGCTTGGCGGAGCGCAGCGCCTCGTTGACCGTCTTGGTCACGGAGCGCTCGAATCCGGTCACGTGCGTGCCGCCCTTGGGGGTGGCGATGATGTTGACGAAGGACTTCAGGTTGGTGTCGTATCCGGTGCCCCAGCGCAGGGCGATGTCGACCGCGAGCTCACGCGTGACCTCGGTCGCCGTCATGTGACCGCGCTCGTCCAGGACCGGCACGGTCTCCTTGAAGGTGCCCTGCCCGGTCAGGCGCAGGACGTCGCAGACCGCCTTGTCCTGAGCGAGGTACTCGCAGAATTCACTGATTCCGCCGTCGAAGTGGAAGGTCTCCTCGGTCTTGCCCTCGCCGTCGAGCCCGCGTTCGTCACGGACGACGATCGTGAGGCCGGGAACGAGGAAGGCGGTCTGGCGCGCCCGCTGGTGGAGCGTCTCCAGGTTGAGCTTGGCGTCCTTGAGGAAGATCTGCCGGTCCGCCCAGTAACGCACCCGGGTGCCGGTGCGTGTCTTCGGTACCCGCTTGCCCTTGAGCAGACCGTTGGCCGGGTCGAACGGGCTGTCCGGCCCCTGCTCGGTGAAGATCCCAGGGACTCCGCGCCGGAAGCTGATCGAGTGCGTCGCGCTGTTGCGGTCGACCTCGACGTCGAGCCGGGCGGAGAGCGCGTTGACGACGGAGGCGCCCACACCGTGCAGTCCGCCCGACGCGGCGTACGAGCCGCCGCCGAACTTTCCGCCGGCGTGCAGCTTGGTCATCACGACCTCGACGCCGGAAAGGCCCGTCTTGGGCTCGACATCGACGGGGATGCCTCGCCCGTTGTCCCGGACCTCCACGGAGTTGTCGTCGTGGAGGACGACCTCGATGTGGTCGCAGTAACCGCCCAGAGCCTCGTCGACGGAGTTGTCGATGATCTCCCAGAGGCAGTGCATGAGGCCGCGGCTGTCGGTGGACCCGATGTACATCCCGGGGCGCTTGCGAACCGCTTCGAGCCCCTCGAGTACGAGCAGATGCCGCGCGGTGTAGTTGGAACCGTCTCGGTCTGCTCCGGTCAGCAGCGCAGTGGACGGCACGGACGTATCGGCGGTCACGCGGTTCGCTCCTCGCTGAATTTCATTTGGGGCCCGGTGGGTAACGGGCTCGGCTTCGGTCGCCGCTGAGAGGGTACCGAGGCCTGGTAGAGCGGTTGTAACGCCACCCTTCGACAACCCTCACAGTAGTCCAGCCTCGCATACACGTTCGATCGCTCGCAGGAGTGACGCGAACATCACGTTCCCTTCCAGGCATGAACCATTTAGGCTCCGGGCACGTCCTCATGAACAAACCGGCAAGCCAGCCGGGAGGATCCCACCAAGACAAGCAATGCGAAACCGTAGCGCTACGCAATACGGCACATTCGCCGCCAACCGGCAACAGACAGCCATCTCGAGAAGAAGTTTCGAAGAAAAGCCACGAGCGGGAACGTTTTAGGCCTGGTTGGATGTTGACCCTGGTACGACAGCTCGTCGAGCTAGAGAAGAGGCGACGTGACTACTGTTCTGACCCCCGCGAGCCCGCTGACCGCAGCAGACCGCTGTGACCGTTGCGGCGCCCAGGCATATCTGCGCGTCGTCCTGATCAGCGGCGGTGAACTGCTGTTCTGCGCCCACCACGGTCGCAAGTTCGAGCCGGAACTCAAGAAGATCGCCGCGGAAATACAGGATGAGACGGACCGGCTCACGGCTGTGCAGGCCCAAGCCGCCGAAGAGGAACAACACTGACACCTCGCATCCACGACGAGCAGGGGCCAGGTTCCGGGCCGGCCGACGGGCGGCTCCCCAGAGGGGGAGCCGCCCGTTCTCATGCCTGCACGGTGCTGCCGTTCAGTCGGCTTTCGGCATCCATTCGATCGCTGCGGAGATCCGCGTGTACACCCCGGGGCTGCCTGCATTGGCGCAGCCGTTCCCCCAGGAGACCAGCCCGATGAGCCGCCCACGGGCCACCAGCGGCCCGCCGCTGTCGCCCTGGCATGCGTCGTACCCGCCCAGGAGTTCGCCCGCGCAGAGCATCGCTGAGGCGTCGTACGTGCCGTTTCTGCCGCCCGGGTAGGCCTGCGCGCACGCGGCATCAGGCAGAACGCTCACTTTCGCGGACCGCAGCGACGACGCGTAGTCGCTGTTGCCCGTAGTGTCCCCCCACCCGTAGACGACTGCCTCGGTGCCCGGTTCGTACGCCGCGTCGCCTGTTTCGGCCATCGGGATCACGCTCTTCCCGGGGAGCGCTTCGGCGAGGGTGAGCACGGCCAGGTCCCCCGCGTTCGTGCTGGGGTCGAACCGCGGATTGGTCCACGTCTCCCGTACCGCAATCTCCTTCCCCCCGGTCCCGAGCAGGGCGTCGCGACCCGTGATGACCTGCAGATCGCGCACGCTGCCGACATCGACGCCGAGCGCTGCCCGGCTCAGGCAGTGCGCAGCGGTCAGCACCTTCTTCGGCGCCACCACGACACCGCCGCAGAACTGGCCGGCGCGGGCGTCTCCGAACCGGTCGCGGCTGGACAGCGCCACAACCCAGGGGCTGTCCTTGACGTGTGCGGGCTGACCGCCGATGACGACACCGTCCTCGGCCGCCCGGGCGGGAGACCCGAGCGGTAGCAGGGCTGTGGCGGCAACCAGGGCGAGTGCCCCGGTCACGGCGCGGAAGACGGTACGGGACATGCGCACTCCTGACTCTGTGGTGAACCATTCCCACCCAGAGTCATCCCGCCGGTCGCCGACCGCACGCGTTGATAGGCCGAGGGCCCGGCTCCCCCATGGGGATCCGGGCCCTCGGTCCGCTTGCTCCTGCGACCTAGTCGAGGTAGTCGCGCAGCACCTGCGAACGCGACGGGTGGCGCAGCTTCGACATGGTCTTCGACTCGATCTGACGGATGCGCTCACGCGTCACGCCGTAGACCTTGCCGATCTCGTCCAGGGTCTTCGGCTGGCCGTCGGTGAGACCGAAGCGCATCGAGACCACGCCCGCCTCACGCTCGGAGAGCGTGTCGAGCACCGAGTGCAGCTGCTCCTGGAGGAGCGTGAAGCTGACCGCGTCGGCCGGGACGACCGCCTCGGAGTCCTCGATCAGGTCACCGAACTCACTGTCCCCGTCCTCACCCAGCGGGGTGTGGAGGGAGATCGGCTCACGGCCGTACTTCTGGACCTCGATGACCTTCTCGGGGGTCATGTCGAGTTCCTTGGCCAGCTCCTCCGGCGTGGGCTCACGGCCCAGGTCCTGGAGCATCTGGCGCTGCACACGCGCGAGCTTGTTGATGACCTCGACCATGTGCACCGGGATACGGATGGTGCGGGCCTGGTCGGCCATGGCGCGGGTGATGGCCTGACGGATCCACCAGGTGGCATACGTGGAGAACTTGTAGCCCTTGGTGTAGTCGAACTTCTCGACCGCGCGGATCAGGCCGAGGTTGCCCTCCTGAATGAGGTCCAGGAAGAGCATGCCGCGGCCGGTGTAGCGCTTGGCCAGCGACACCACAAGACGGAGGTTGGCCTCCAGCAGGTGGTTCTTGGCGCGGCGGCCGTCCTCGGCGATGATCTCCAGCTCGCGCTTGAGCTTCGGAGCGAGCTTGTCGGAGTTCGCCAGCTTGTCCTCGGCGAACAGGCCGGCCTCGATCCGCTTGGCGAGCTCTACCTCCTGCTCGGCGTTGAGGAGGGGAACCTTGCCGATCTGCTTCAGGTAGTCCTTGACCGGATCGGCGGTGGCGCCGGCGACGGCGACCTGCTGCGCAGGTGCGTCGTCCTCGTCGTCGTCGGAGAGGACGAAGCCCTTGTTCTCGCCCTCGCCCTCCTCTTCCTCGCCCTTGCCGGCCTTGACTTCCTCGATCGCCTCGTCGCCGTCGAGGAGCTCGTCGTCCTGCTTTCCGGACTTCTTCGTTGCTGTCTTCTTGGCCGCCGTCTTCTTCGCGGCGGTCTTCTTGGCAGCCGTCTTCTTGGCTGCTGCCTTCTTCGCAGGGCCGGTCGTGGCAGCGTCGTCGGCCACCACGTCCGCGGCCTCTGCCGACGGGGCGGCAGTGGCCGCGACCGTCCTGGTCACGGTTGTCTTGGCCGCGACAGTCTTGGTGGCGGTGCGCTTGACCGGGCTCTTTGCTGCGACGCTCTTGCGGGCACGTTTGGACGGCTCCGCGGCACTGACCATCAGCGTCACACCCTCTTCCTCGAGGATCTGGTTGAGGCTGCGCAGAACATTCTTCCACTGGGTTGGCGGAATCTGGTCAGCCTCGAAGGCCCGACGCACGTCATCGCCGGCGATCTGCCCATCAGCCTTTCCCCGCTCGATGAGCGCCATCACAGACTCGGACTCGGCGATCTCCGGCGGGAGCGTACGGGATGTGCTGGCCGACACGAACAACCTCTCGGAACGATGGAAACGGCTTCCGGCCCGGCCCCGGAAAGGGCTTGAGCCGACGACCGCCGGTCTGGGAATGTACCGACGGCGCGGGTGTCGCCTCAGAACTGCACAGCGCACTCAATGGCTGCTGTATTCCTTCCGCGGCGGTCACCTCTTAAGTCATCGCACTGTTTCGAGGAGTGTTACGCCCAATCCACGTGGCCCGAGTCACACCTCATTTGCGACGAACGTGACCAAGGGTGCGGAAACGCCACAACCGTGTCGCCGGACCGTGTCGGCCCGGCGACACACGGTTCGCACACCGTGGCCGTGCTGCGCTCAGTGCTCGCGGGGCGCGGGCACCACACGCTCCACCTCGGGGTGGACGACGAGCAGTTGGCGCATGGCCGCCTCGGCGCCCGCCGCGTCGCCGGACGCGAGGGCATCGACGATCCGGGCATGGTGGCCGAGGGATGCCTCACTGGGGCGGTCACAGCCCGTGACCGGGCCGCCCGAGACCTGCAGGGCCGCGGAAACAATGCCGGAGAGGTGCTCCAGCATGCGATTGCCGGCCGCCTGGATGAGCAGGGAGTGGAACTCCGCATCGGCCCGGGAGCAGGTGATCGTGTCTCCCTGCCCGACCGCGTGCCCCATGATCTCCACCATGTCCCCGAGGCGCTGCTGAATGTCCTCGCGGCCATGGCCTGCGGCGAGACGCGCGGCAAGGGGCTCGATCGTCCACCGGAGCTCCCCGAGCTCGCGACGCTGGTCCTCGCGCTGAGGACCGAAGGCGCGCCATTCGATGATGTCGGGATCCAGCAGGTTCCAGTCGCTGACGGGACGGACCCGGGTCCCGACATTGGGCCGGGCGCTGACCAGGCCTTTGGCCTCAAGAACGCGCAGCGATTCGCGTACGACGGTGCGGGAGACCTCGAAACGCTGACCGATCTCCTCCGGCACGAGAGGACGGTCGGCGCCCAGGTCACCCGAAACGATCATTTGACCCAGTTGCTGAACGAGTTGGCCGTGGAGGCCGCGGCCCCGACTGGCCGAACCCCTCCGGCTCACCCGGCCGAGGTCGACGTCGGAGCCCTCCCAGGAGCGAAGGGCGGCACGCTCGCCGGCCGGCGCCTCCGCGTACGGGTAGCGATCGAGTTCACCCGGGCCGGCGAGGCCGGAATCGGCGGAGCGGGCGGCGGTCATCATGGTGTGCGCAAGGGTACTCACGCATCCTTTGTCGGCGCGGCTCACTCGGCTCTTGAGGTCTTTGGTGAAAAGCACACGAAAGGGTGATCGGCGCCAGCCCCCCAATTGACGCTTTACTGGTATAAACCGGGCATTTCCAAAGACTCTACGAGACTTGTCCCGATCCGACGGCCCTCTGGTACCGCCAACGGGGCCCGCCTTGAAGGCCGGTGAACAGATAGGCGAAGACCAGGACCGAGAGCGACAACGCCAATGCGGCCCCGACCGGATGTGCCACGACGCCCACGGCGAGCGCCACCCATCGGTCCGTCTCGTGCGGCCAGCTCGGCCACATCAGCTCGCGGAGCCTGACCGGAAGTCCGGTGACCGGACGGGATCCCGGTGCCGTCAGCACCAGCTGGACGAGCGGTACGACGAGTACGGGCACGGCAAGCACCGCGGCGACGCCGGCCGTCGTCACCCTGAAGACTCCGGCAGCCAGGAGGCCCGCCCAGGCGCAGCCCACGGTCAGTGCCACCCAACTCACGCCCAGGGAAACCAGGTTCGGCGGGACATGGATCCAGTCGTGGCCGTACACGACGCGAAGGGTTCCGGCGGAGGCCAGTACGACGGCCGTGGCGAGCACCGCGGCGACGCCCGCGGAAACCACCAGCTTGGCCAGAAGCAGCCCCAGGCGGCGGGGAACGGTGCCTCGGCCCGCGGCGAGCGCGGGGTAGCGGAATTCGTCACCGAACGACAGGGCGCCGAGCAGCCCTGCCCCGACCGCCGCGGGCGGCAGCGGCAGCAGGGACGGCCAGGCCGCCAGGATTTTCGGCAACGACGCATGGCCGGCGCGGGCGAGGAGCACGGAGAGGCCGACGGAGACGACCAGAACAGCGGCCGTGATCAGAGTTGTTGTTCTGACACCGAGCAGACGGCGCAGCTCGTACCGCAGCGGATGAAGCGGGCCAGGGGCCCGGTGGCGGCGGATGAGCGGCGCCGATTCCGGTCCCGAGGTTCGCTCGGCCGGTCGCGGATCGCGCGATCCCGTATGGCCGCCGGGCCCTGCGGGTTCTTGAGGGAGCGGGGAGTTTGCCGAGTCTCCGGACTCAACGGGGTCCGTGTCGCCCCCGGGGGCGATGGCGCCGGTGTCGCCGGCCTCGTCGGCCAGTTGGTGCACCGGGAGCCCGTGCCGGAACGCGATGTCACCGATCTCCGCACAGGTGGAGCCGTACACGGCGAGGCGGCTGCCGGCCTCGGTGACCACCTCGACCGAACGCCGGGCCACCCGGGCCTCGCGGCTGACGACCGCCGCGAGGCGAGCTGCATGCGGGGTCCGGACCGCGACCCGGGGGCGGAGACGGGTCCGCGAGAAGTCGACGGCCTCCTGGTCCGCGACGAGACGCCCGCCGTCGATGGTGACCACACGATCGGCGGCGTGCGCGGCCTCCCTGGGGTCCGCAGTGGTGTACAGAACGGTCCCGCCCCGGGCCGCATGGGCCCGCAGCAGCCCGCGCAGCCAACTGCCCTCGAGCGGCGCGAGGCCCTCTGCCGGATCGTCGAGGACGAGCGTGTGGGGATCACCGAGCAGCGCCGAAGCGAGGGCGAGCCGTCGGTCCATGCCGAGCGAGAGCGCACGGATGCGCTGGTCCCCGAGCCCGGCGAGACCTACGAGCTCAAGCAGTTCATCGGCCCGCGCCGGGGGTACGCCCGCGGCGGCGCCGAGCATCCGGAGCTGGCTGCGAACGGTACGGGCAGGGTGCCCCGGTACGCCCCCGAGCAGCACGCCCACCTCACGCGCGGGGTGCGGGATCCGGTGCATCGGTCTGCCCCGGAAGTAGGCGACCCCCCGCCCCCGGTCCAGTTCGAGCATGAGGCGGAGGGCTGTGGTCTTGCCCGAGCCGGAGTCACCCAGCAGTGCGGTGACCTGGCCGGGCCGGGCTTCGAAGGTGAGATTGTCCACGGCGGCCGGAAGACCGCGGCGGCGGACGCTGGTGAGTCCGATGGCCTGGAGCATCGCTTCTCTCGCGGTAGGTGAGGCCCGCTCGACGGCAGGGCGGGTACCGCAGAAAGATAACGCGACATATCCGACTTTTTGTGTAGCGCCGATCCCGTGGGCGTTCCGCGAGGTCAGACCTCCGGCCTCAGCATCGGAGGGTTGAGCACGGTGGCCGCACCGGCCCGGAAGAGCTGGGCCGGGCGTCCGCCCTGGCGGGTGGTCGTGCCGCCGGTAGGCACCAGGAAGCCGGGGGTACCGGTGACCTTGCGATGGAAGTTGCGCGGGTCGAGAACTACTCCCCAGACCGCCTCGTACACCCTCCGGAGCTCGCCGACCGTGAACGCCGGCGGGCAGAAGGCTGTCGCCAGGGAGGAGTACTCGATCTTGGAGCGGGCGCGTTCGACGCCGTCGGCGAGGATCTGCGCGTGGTCGAAGGCCAGCGGAGCCTGGTTCTCGCCTTCGCGGCCGAAGCCCCCCTCCGCCCCGAGCAGATCGTCGACGGGCGCCCAGCGCGCACTGTTCGCGTCGCCGCCCGCCCGCGGGGCCGGCAGATCGGGGGCCAGGGCGAGATGGGCGACGCTGACGACCCGCATCCGCGGGTCACGACCGGGATCGCCGTAGGTGGCGAGCTGTTCCAGGTGGGCGCCGTTCCCGATCGCCGGGGCCGCCGGGTCCTGGGCGCACAGGCCGGTCTCCTCCACCAGCTCGCGCGCTGCTGCGGCTCCGAGGTCCTCATCGGCTTTGACGAAACCGCCGGGCAGCGCCCATCGCCCCTGGAACGGTGGCTCACCACGGCGTACCACCAGCGCGCAGAGCGCGTGGCGGCGCACCGTGAGCACGACCAGGTCGACGGTGACAGCGAAGGGCGGGAAGGTCGACGGGTCGTAGGGCGGCATGCGGTGATCATAGTCGTCTGCCTGACGATAAACACTCCCTTCGCCATGCTCGTCCAGGAGCTTTTCGCCGCCCTTTCGCTTGTCGTGTCTCCAGCCCTCCGTAGCGACGGGGCATCCGGGTCATCCCTCGCCACCGGATACACGCCGGTCGGGGGCGGCCTGCCCGGACCGGCGCCTGGTGGCCGCCGAATCGGGGCGGGCGGAGCCGGACGGGGTCTTCCTCCGGCGGGTGGCGGCCGGCCGCGCCGTGCGGGGTCGCGCGCCGCGGTCCGGCCGGTGGCCGCGCCGCCCCGTCCGTGCCCTGCGCTCCCCGCGCAGGCATCGGCGCAGGGTCTCCGGGTCGAGGCCCTGGTTGCACGCCTCGTGAAGGAGCTGGGCAAAGGTGTAGCCGGGATCCGCCCGCAGGGCGAGGCCCAGGGCGACCCGTGCGCCCGGTTCGTCGCCCGTCGACCACGAGACCCATCCGGCCAGGGTCAGTGGCGCCGCGGCATGCTCCTCGTACGGTGCCACGCAACGACGGGAGAGTACGCGCCAGAGTCGCAACGCCGAGTCGGCCTCCGGGCCTTCCATCCATTCCGCGGCCCTGTCACGGGTATCCCGGTCCTGGAGACCGAGGATCACTGCTGCTGCCTCGTCATGGCTGATCAGCCGGTCGTCGTTGATGTCCGATACGGAGGGCGCCCCTGCCGGCGCCTCCCTGAGGCGTTTCATGAGCTGCCGGGCGAGGTCCAAGGTCTCTCGGGCCACATCTTCCCGTCCCTCTTCGTCGAGGAGCCTGGGCAGCAACTCGGCCCCCGCCGAGTCGAGGGCGCGTTGCTGGCCGGCCGCCGCCGAAGTCTTCGGCGGTGCGAGCCTCGCCTCCATCTCCCGCAACGATCCGCGTACTTGGATGCCCGCGTACGCGGCGGCGGCCGCCATCACCGAAGTGCCGGGCATGGCCATCTGGTTCCCCTCCGTCGGGCAGCAACGCCCGTCCGGGCAGCAGTAGGACCAGTACCGGCCGTCCGAGATGCAGAGCGCTTCGAGCACCGGTACGTCCAGCGCACCGCAGGCCGTACGCAGACTCTGGGCGAACGGCCGCAGCCGCTCCATGATCTGGCTGCCGGACTCGCCCTCGGCGGGGTCCTGGCAGAGAAAGACGACGATCGCGTCAGGGCGCTCCCCACGCCGCTCGCTCCCCTTGATCAGGCACTCGGCGAGCTGCTCGGCAACGGACGCCCACTCCTGCGGCGCCTGCGGGATGCCGAGCCTGAGCCGCCCGCCGAAGCGCCCCCTGCCGCCGTGCAGGGCGACCATGATCACGCTGTCGTTCGGGTGGAACCCCATCAGATACGGGAGGGCATCGGCGAGTTCGGCGGGTCCTCGCAGGGTGATCTGCTGTTCTTCGGCCGGACCTGTGGATTCGTGGTGCTGGTTCATGGCATGACCGTCCCGCGGACGGCCGGATTCCGCGACCCCTGTGGATAACTTTGTCCACAGGGCGGCCGGACCGTTGGCGCGCTGCCGTGGCCATCGGGTTGCATGGAGGCATGACCGTCGTCGACGGCACCGGGCCCACATCAGCGACCGTTCGGTCCGCTCACGGTCCTCGGCGGGAGCCGGCCGTCGCGGCACGGGCACGAAGGGTCTCAGCCTGCCGCGGCGAGGACCAGGGGAAGAACCTGTTCGCTGCCTGCCTGCCGGATCAGGCGGGCGGCGACGGCGAGGGTCCAGCCGGAGTCGGTGCAATCGTCCACGAGGAGAACGGGGCCGGGGGTGTCGGCCAGGGCGCCGGCCAGTTCCTCGGGGACGGCGAACGCTCCGGAGAGCGCGCTGAGGCGTTGGGCGGAGTTGCTGCGCCGGGCCGCGCGCGCACCGCTCGGCCCGGTGTACGTCAGGGTGCCGAGGAAGGGGAGGCGGCCGACGGTCGCGATTCCCCGGGCGAGGGAACCGACCAGTTGCGGGCGGGTCAGGGACGGCACGGCGACGACTCCTACCGGCCGGGCGGTGGCGTCCGGGACATTCGGTGCCCAGCCGCCCGGTGAGCGCGCCCAGTCGGCGAGGACCGCCACCGCGGCCCGCAGGACATCGTCCGGGACCGGACCGTCGGGTGCGTTGTCGGCCAGCAGCGGGCGCAGTCGATTGCCCCAGCCGATGTCCGAGAGCCGGCCCAGGGCACGTCCGGTGGAGCACTGCTCCTTTGCCGGGATACGGCCCTTGAGGTCGATGCCCAGTACGGGCATCCCCGTCGGCCACATGCGGCGCGGCTCGACCTCCACCCCCGGGCGGTCCAGTTCCTTCGTCGCGCCCGTCAGCGTCTCGGCGGAAACGGCCGTGTCGGCCCAGGCCCCCGCGCAGTTGTCGCAGCGGCCGCACGGGGCCGCCCCCTCGTCGTCCAACTGCCGGCGCAGGAACTCCATCCGGCACTGGGACGTGCTCGCGTAGTCCCGCATGGCCTGCTGTTCTGCCGCCCGCTGCCGCGCGACCCACGCGTAGCGTTCGGCGTCGTACACCCACTCGGCGCCCGTGGCCGTCCAGCCGCCCTTGACCCGCTTGACCGCGCCGTCGACGTCCAGCACCTTCAGCATCGACTCCAGACGCGTGCGCCGAAGGTCCACCGCTGCCTCCAGAGCCGGCACGGACAGCGGCCGTCCCGCGCTCGCGAGGGCAGCGAGGGTCTGT